>RFIA01000335.1 GCA_003695675.1 Chloroflexota bacterium | reverse complement strand
TGATTCTTTCGTATAAGCACGCGACTTTACCACAACCTCAGCCCTTTCGCTTCCTACAGTATATATCAAATATGACGCTGCGTTTGCTACAGCTTGTACATATTATGTTAGAATTTCATCAAGTTCTCATTTGAAATCGTCCACAATACGGATTCCCTCTCCCAAATTATGGAAGAGTGAGGCATCATCTGCCAAATGGATTCTGACCAAATTCACGAATTTTTAGGAAATTCTTGGCCCATCTACGGACACGATTGGGCGGTTGAGCACCTGCGCAAGAGCATCGCGCATGGGCGTTTGCGTCATGCGTATTTGCTACTCGGCGCGGAGTCGGTCGGCAAGAATCGTTTGGCGCACGCGCTCGCGATGGCGCTCAATTGCACGCATGACGATGAGGCGGCGCGTCCGTGCTTGACATGCCGCTCGTGCAAATTGACGATGAGCGGCAATCATCCCGACATGCTGTATTCGTCGCTCGACGAAAACACCGGCGCACTCAAAATCGAAGCGATTCGCAATGTGACCCATCACCTCGCGATGAAGCCGTATGAAGCGCGTTACCGCGTCGCCATCTTCCAAGACTTCGACCACGCACAACCCCGCGCTCAAGACGCCCTGCTCAAATCGCTCGAAGAACCGCCGCCGTATGCACTGCTGATTTTGTTGGCGCACTCTGCCGAGCCGATTCTGCCGACGATTACGAGTCGCAGTCAAATCTTGCATTTGCGACCGGTCGCTGCCGAGACGATTCATCGTGTGCTCGTCGAACAGTACGGCGCTGATGATGAACACGCCGAGCTGTTGGCGCGTTTGAGCGGCGGGCGCATCGGTTGGGCGATACAAGCGCTCGACACACCGGAACTGCTCGACGAACGGGAGACGGCGCTCAATTTGCTCGAAGACATCATCGGCATGAATCGCGTCGGGCGGTTCGATGTGGCGCAAGAACTCAGCCGCGACAAACTCGCATTGACGCCGTTGTTTGAATTGTGGCAAACGTATTGGCGCGACTTGCTGCTGCTCACCGAAAACAGCGCGGTGCCGATTGCCAACACCGACCGCGCCGAACAGTTGCAGTCACTCGCCAATCGCGTGACAATTGATGAGGCGCTCGCGGCTTTGCGTGCCACGAGCGATACCCTCAATTATCTTAAATGTCCGGTCAACACGCGCCTTGCGCTCGAAGTCATGTTCCTCGACTTTCCCGGCCTCAACTAAGCACTAGCCATTATCGCTGTTGCTATCGGCGGAGTCTTGATCTTGTGTTGACGCTTCGGGGACAACAACATCCGGCACCGGCGGCGCGACAAAATCAGGATTGGCTTCCGCAAGACTCGCGAAGTCGAATAGGAAGGGACTGTTCGTCGGAACAAGCGCGAGATTGATGTTGTCACTCAACTGTGTCACATACAGATATTGAATCAAGCTCGGGTTGGCGGCGATTTGTTCGCTGACGACGCGCAGCGCTTCGGCATTGGCTTGCGCTCGGAGCACGATAGCTTGGGCTTCACCTTCGGCATCACGGATAGCGGCATCACGACGACCGGCGGCTTCGACACGCACACGCTCGGCATTTTGCTCTTCCTCTTGCACGCGGAAGGCGGCTTCGAGGGCGCGTTGCTCGGCGATTTGCTTTTGTTCAATCGAACGCGTGAATTCTTCCGAGAAGCGCACATCACGCACGATGAGGTCGGTCAAGACGAGACCTTCACCGGCGAGGCGCTCAGAGAGCAATTCGCGAATCCGGTTGCCGACCTCGACCCGTCGCTCGCCGAAAATATCTTCGGCGCGGAAGTTCGAGACGACATCGCGCACGAGACCGCGCGTCGTCGGGCGCACGAACGAGGCTTCCCAACGGCTGCCCCAATTGACATGCACTTGGTCGGCATGTTCCGGATCAATGCGATAAAGCACCGTGATGTCGATCAATGTTTCTTGTCCATCTATCGTTCGTGCTGTGACCGAGTCGTCGCCCTGCCGCGCCCCCTCACTAGGAATACCCGACATCGTGAATTCTTGCCGGTCTATCGGATACAGTGTCGCTTCTTCCAAAATCGGAATGATGATGTGGGTGCCGGAGCGGAGCGGTGTGTCTTCAACTTCGCCGGTAATCGTTCGAAAGACGACGGCCACTTGTGTCGGTTCGACGACAATTACCCCCTCAGCAGCGACGGAGAAGATAATTCCGCCAATAAGCCCGACAAGTGCCAACAAGATGCCGCTGCGCATGGTGCGCCCTTGTGATGCCGAGACGACGGCCAAGCCAATCCCCACAAGAAACAGCAAAATGCCCAGAACACCTATCAAGCCCAGTAATGAACTAATGCCCATGTTGATTTAACTCCTTTAGTTCGCTTGTGCCTACATCGAGAAAGTGGATTGCAGGATGTTTTTTCGTTTGCTTCGGGTAAAGTATAGCACACCCACGACAATAAAGCGTTTAATTGACGCTATTCTATCTCGTATACGCGAAAAAACGCGCAAACGTCTCGCACGACTAAGCGGCTTATCTCCCTTCAACATACGTTCGTAGGTAATCTTCCAACGCATCCAACGAACGCACAAGTTTGTCGAGGGCACACTCAATCATTAGGTTGACAACCTGCTCATTGAACGTCAAGCGCATATCTGTGTAGACCCCGATGAGGTGCTTGCCGCGTGCGTAAGCATAGCCGAGTTCCCACGCGGTGCCGTCGTCG
>RFIA01000334.1 GCA_003695675.1 Chloroflexota bacterium | reverse complement strand
CCACAATGCTTTTTGATGACAATGCCCGTGCAACAGAATATGGCGCGATTGTTCATCCCAATGTAATGTTTGATCTGTCATTTGGTCGGCTAACCACGCTTCAGCACTCATCACACGCTCAGCAATTTTGCGGGCTGCATCCCGTAAATCGGCGCTGACAAGTCCCGGATAATCATCAAAGAACGCAGACTGACAACTCGGCTCAAGGAAGATGAGTGCGCCGTCCGGAATGTGCGCGGCAATGTATCGGACATTTGCATCCGCCATGTTTTTCGCATTGTCGAGCAGGCCTTGCGAGATAGCCGGGCGACCACAGCAACCTTGCCCCGGCAATCGCATCATATTGAGTTTCAAACCGGTAATGTGTGCAATGCGCAGCAAGGCCTGTCCAATCTCAGGATGATTGAACTCGGTGAATGTGTCAATAATCAGCGTCGCTTCTGCTGTTGCGTTTTGTGTGCGCGGTGTGGATTTAGAGAAACGCTCGTTCGCCAACATCGGTAGTGGACGGTCGGTCGGCAAACCAAGCGTTTTCGCGATGCTCAGGCCGAGTGGATTACGCAACACGAAATTTGCGAGACGTGGAGCGAGGCTGCCAATCTTGTCGATGCGGTGAATATTGCCGAAAATGCGTGCTTTTAGCGGCACGCCATTGATGTCATACGATGCGGCGAGATATTCTGCTTTCATACGTGCCATATCAACAGATGAGGGGCATTCGGCTTTGCAGGCTTTGCAAGACAAACACAGATCGAAAATCGGTTTGAGATTCGCGTCGCCGAGTCCTTGCGGCAAACGACCGGACATCGCTAACCGCAAGGCGTTGGCGCGACCACGGGTGGCGTGTTGTTCGTCGAGCGTTGCCATATATGACGGGCACATCGTCCCCGAATTTTCTTTGCGGCAGACTCCAGCGCCATTACACATTTCCGCCGCGCCGCTCAGGCCACCATCATCCGTCCAATCATAGCGCGTTTGCAATGGAATGACTTTATATTCCGGCGAATAACGCATTTTGGAGGCGTCATCCATGCGCGGCGTATCGATAATTTTGCCGGGATTCATGCGATTGTCGGGGTCGAATGCGGCTTTGATTTGGCGAAAGGCATTGGTCAAATTTGGGCCGAACAACTTCTCAGTGAATTCGCCGCGTGCGATACCTTGCCCATGTTCGCCGGTGACGGTGCCGCCATATTTGACCGCCGCGTCGGTTAGCGCTTCGGCGATATTGCGATACTGCCGCCGACCTTCTTCCGTCTTGAGATTGATGAGCGGGCGGACGTGCAAACATCCTGCGCTGGCATGAGCATAAACTGCGAAGGTCGTGCCCTCGCGCTCGACAACATCGGCGACATCATCCATATAATCAGCCAATTGCTCAACTGGAACGGCGGCATCTTCGACAAAGGCAATTGGCTTCGTGTCCCCACGTTGGCTCAAAAGTAAGCCGAGACCGGCTTTACGCACTGTCCAAACATTGGCTTGTTGTTGTGGCGTTTCGGCAATTGTGACCGCCCCATGATGACCGAGGTGTGTGAGTTTGTCTTTGAGTTTGTCAATTTTGCTGGACAGCTCGCGGTCACCTTCGCCGTAGAATTCAACAACGAGAACCACTTCCGGGTAACCATCGATAAAGTCCATATAGCGCGAGTATTCGGCATGTTTGCGCGTCTTGTCCAGCAAGAAAGCGTCCATCAATTCTATCGCGGACGGTTCTAATTCGAGGATGCGCGGCGTGGCTTCCAACGAGGCACGCAAGCTATCGAAATGTACCATCGCCAATCGTCGTTCTGTCGCCGGGCGGAATTTCACCAGCTTGAGTTCTGCCGTGACAATCGTTCCCAGCGTGCCTTCAGAACCGGCCAGCAACCAATTGAGATTGACATCATCGGGGTCAATTTTGTTGAGTGCGTAACCGGCGACTGTGCGGAATGTCTTTGGGAAGCGGGCAGTAATTTCATCTTGATGTTGTGCGACGAGCTTGCTGACCAGCGCACGAATCTGCTTGAGCGAAGCGGTTTGCGCATCAAGCCAAACTTTTTCACCAGACGCCATGACGATTTCCAATCGCTTGATGTGGTCAGCCGTCATGCCATAGACGATACTGTGCGACCCACTAGCATTGTTGCCGATGCAGCCGCCGATGACAGCACGGTCGGCGCTGGCCGGGTCGGGGCCGAACATCAAACCGAGCGCTTGTAGTTGCTGATTGAGTTGCCCCAATACCATGCCTGCCTCAACCACGACGGTTCTTTCTTCGGCGTTGACTCCGCACACACGCCGCAGGTGGCGACTGAAGTCCATGACAATCGCTTCGTTGACCGTTTGCCCGGCAAGGCTGCTGCCCGCACCGCGTGGCAACAATGGTAATTGATATTTCGCCGCAATCTCATGAATCGCAATCACGTCTTCCGTGTTGCGTGGAAAGGTGACCCCTATCGGCATGATTTGATAATTGCTAGCATCGGTGCTAAAGAGTAGGCGCGTCATGCGATCAAACTTGACCTGCTCATTGCCGATGGCATGTTCTAATTCATTGACGACATCTTGAATTGCGTGGGTTGCCATATTTCATCCCCATCTGATTAATCAACAATCTTGATCGCTATTTTGCCGCAAATTACTTTTTACCAATATTGCATCGCGTCGCGGAACAACTGCATCAGGTCATCTTTATCTGCCGGGCGTGGAGACAATTTGGTCACGCGGTGCTGTGGCAGTGTGCCTTCGGCTAAGGCTTCAATATCATCTTCGGTGAAGCCGACGGCGTTGAGGCCGTTGGGCATCCCGGTCTCTTTCATGATTTTAATGATCGCGCCCGCCAAAATATCACCGGCATCTTCGTCACTCGCGTCGCGAACGTCTGCCCCCAACAATTCCGCCGCCCATAGATGACGTTTCGGGTTGGCTTCTGCTGTCCACCGGAAGACGGCGGGCGCGTTCAAAATGACCGACATGCCGTGCGGGATGATTGGCCACTCAAGATGATAACCTTCCGGACGGTACTCGCGCACCATGCCGGAGACCGGATACGACATACCATGTGGCAGATGCACGCCAGCATTCCCAAAGCCGATACCGGCAAATGACGCGGCGAGGAGCATTTGCCCGCGTGCTTCAATATCGTCGGGGTCGTTGATGGCGCGTAATTGATACTTCCCGATGATCTCAATCGCCTTCGCCGACCATATATCGCTAATTGGATTCGCACCTTGATAGGCTGGGCGATAGTTGGGGCTTTCAGGGGCCGGGCGCGAGTTGAAAGCTAACGCCGTCAACGATTCAACGGCATGGCTGAGCACGTCAAGCCCGGTACATGCCGCGGCCATCGGCGATAGAGTCGCCGTGTTGTGCGGGTCGATGATGCCCATCACTGGGCGCAAAGCACGATGTGCAATGCCTGTTTTGGCGTGCATCTCTACCAAATCGAAGATAGCGACGCCTGTTGTTTCGCTGCCGGTGCCCGCCGTTGTCGGAACAGCAATCAAGGGTTTCAACGTGCCGGGCACCGGTTTACCTTTGCCGATGGGTGGATTGACATAATCGAGAAAATCATCGGTCGGATAGGTGGCGTATAGATTTGCGGCTTTGGCTGTATCCATGACCGAGCCACCCCCGACGGCGACATAGCCATCAAAATTGCCGTCCCCTGCAAAGGCAATCGCTTGCTTGAAAGATGCGTCCGTCGGCTCGACGCGCACTTGATCGTATAAGACCGCATCGATGCCTACGGTTCGCAGCGCATTGCAGACTGTCTCGACCATTTGACTGTCGCTTAAGTTCGGGTCGGTCACAACCATGACGCGCTTCACCGCATAACGCGCCATATCATAACCAATTTCACGAGTCACACCGGGGCCGTATTTGATGCTCGATGTGTCCATCGTGAATGCGGTTTCAAATTGTGTTGCCTGTGTCATTTTTGCTGCTCCACACGTGATCTTTGCGTGATTTTGCATCAAAGCCCTGAGGAATTCCAATTGTACCGCTTAGTTGCGATGTCTACGACAAGCGAAACAAAATTGACGGCCAGCAAATGTGTAGAATCGTTTTCGGGAATGGTGCTCGATGATAATTGTTTTACGCATTCATGAAGTGTTGGCGTCGGCACAACCGGTTTATTCAGCGGAAAAATAGTCGGCGATGATTTGATCGCCGATAACGCGAGCGAGCATGGCGTAGCCCTCGCGGCTCAAATGAACCGAATCGTTTGGGATAAACTCTGCACGAGACGGATTGACAATCTCGTCGAAGTCGATGAAGGTCACATCATATTCTGTGGCGATCTCGCGGATGATGTCATTATGCGCTCGTGCTTCGCCGACATGGCGCACTTCTCGTACAACAGTATCATCCTGAATGCGATGTGCTTGTGTCAACAACATGACATCGATATGATGTGCTTGTGCGATACCGATCATGCTGATGATGTTGCGGCGAAATGTTTCTCGCCCATTGAAGGTACAATTCTCGAAATCGGGAAGATTGACGGTTGTTGCTTGTAACACAAAACGGGGTCTCCGTTGTTGCCCGATGAGTAATGATCGTATCGCAACGAAAAATGCCGACTGGTCGAAAAATTCTGGCAAGTCGTCGAAGATGACGCTTTCAAATGTGGGTAATGGTTGCCGCCAATGACTGTAATCGGCTTGAAATGGGGCAGCACACGACGGGAAAACATCGTTATAGGCATGATAAATGACAATCATATCAGGATCATATTCGAGGCCGCGCAGTCCGAGATTAATGAGCGACTCAGCCGTTGTCCACGCTTGTATACCGCCATTGACAACACGAATATTCTCTTCTGGCAAATTGCGCGATAAGTAATTATACAGCATTTGTGGATAAGGCCCGGCCGTTGTTGAGCCACCGATTGCAAAAATTGTGAAGGCTTCTTCCGCGCTTGCACCGACATCATCAGCTTGATAAACACGGATTCCCCATTCGTCCGATTCCGGCCATGCCCTCGGATGATTGATGTAGGGCAGGTAAGGATGTGTCGTGAGTTTGCTGGCATTGTCAGCATAATCGGTGCGCACATCTTGCCAAAAGCGAAATTGTTGTTTTTCTTCACGCAATGATGTGCCCATGACGACAAATCCAAGACGTGCCCCACCTTCAAAAATGATGACGACCAACAAAAGCAAGATCAATGAAAATGCGGCACGTTTGCGACCGGTTAAATGAGGCGAATGAATTTCCTCGGCTGACTTTTGCTGCAACTTTTCCATACGAAGATGCGTGCTCAATTTTCCTGATGAATTGAAATTACATACCAATCAATTTGACACGGATATTGCGGAGCAAAATGCGTATTGGGGTCGGTATCATGAAATGATATGCGTTACGAATGGAGCGGATAACAAACTGATTGCTTGTCTTTAATGAAGGTTGTTTTTCAACAGGGATCATTCGGCGTAGTGCTTGCTGAATAAGACGCCCGCTTATCAACGGTTCGGGAACTGAATCTGTGGACTCATCATTGATTGCAAAGACTTGTTGGCTCGCCCCTAAGAGCATGTTCTCATGTTGTAACAGCTTTTCGGGATGCTCTT
Organism: Chloroflexota bacterium; assembly: GCA_003695675.1. Classification (GTDB taxonomy): domain Bacteria; phylum Chloroflexota; class Anaerolineae; order Aggregatilineales; family Phototrophicaceae. Next base: position 4,727 of record RFIA01000334.1, on the reverse strand, counting down.
GGATCTGATACTCTGCTTTCATGCGCAATAATGACAGAAAATCGTCATTGCCGATATACAATTGTTGGATACGTTTGAGCACATCAGTGACATCAGTCTGACTCTGATGATGAATGATTCCAAGTTGAGACGATGACCAAAATGGACTCCACTCACGAATGGCGCTGAATTGATAGGCATCATTCTGCCGACAAAATCGCAGCGCCGCTTCAAGCACGAGGCTCTGCCCCGAAGCGCCTAACGGCAAAAATAGAATGAGTGCTTCGTCCCATAAACCCGTTATCAATTTGACTTGCGATTCGAATTGAGCTGCATCGGTAGCCGCCAAAATAAAGAAAACAGGCGTTAATGGATTCATTTCGTTTTCAATGCGTTCTCGTCCATTTGGCAATGCTTCATTTATCAGAGATAAATGTGCGGTTTCGAGTTCCATCAGTGAGAGTGCATGATGAAACTGCTTTTGCCATTGTGCGGTGTTGTTTGTATTATCGTGATTGGCAAGCACGAAAATGTGATCAATCGCCGCGTTTGCCAACCACAAAATTGTTGAAGCGCCGTTGGTGTGATTCGCAGCAAGATCAATAATGGTTGGCGGTTGCGGGTAGCAAGCCGCGATTTGTTTCATGATGAAGACATCAATTGCTTGAAGTGCCATCTGTGCTGATGTCGGTTGAACACCATTTTGACCGATAAGGTGTTGATATTGCTGAATTGGTTGATAGCTTGTCGTCATTGTTTCTATTGTCACGTTGTCTCACTCGCAAATAATGCCAAGTTCTCTCGCAATCGAGTCTTGTGCCGTAGCTGCCCTTTTCCGGATAGATTATTTTTGCAGCTTAAATGTAACCTACATCAGGATGATACCGCAGATGATAGGTATTCGGCTCTTGATGAAATCGAATGCCAAGTTGATTGAAGACCCGGTCGATATAGCTTTTTCGTTCAAATTCAAATTCGGCTGACCGTGTTGGATTCACAAATGAACTCGGCAAGTCATAATAAATGCCCATCAATACAGGTACGAAAACCATTTTGCGTCCACTCGCTGCCAAATGCAAAATCAATTCCCAATCTTCGTGGCTCTGCATCATGGGTATCGATTGATAGCCGCGCACATCGAAAATTTGATGGCGGTCATAGAGTGAAAAGGTATCGATATAATTGCGCTGAAAAATGTGATTCTGAAAACTCTCGTTGTTGAACATGTCAACGTATGCGGCGACCGGGCCACGACGAATCAAATTGCCGTAAACCATCGCCGCTTCGGTATCTTGGATGGCGCGAACAAACATGTAGATGTTTTCGGGAATGAGTTCGTTGTCCGCATCCATAAACAAAATATAACGATAACTGGCGCATTCTAACGCAAGATTGCGAACAGCGACGACGCCGACATTTTCTGGCAGGGCAATCAAGCGCAAACCGTCATCAAAATACAATGCTTCGAGTTGACGGAGCAACGTTAAAGAACCATCGCGGGAGTGGTCATCAATCACGAGAACATCTGCTGGGATGTCGTGCTGTTGCAATTGTTTGGCACCCATCAGCGCCGATTGTATCGATCTTGGCAGCAAATATTCGTGATTCCAATTTGGGATAACAATTGAAACACCGGTTGGCATGTTGCGCAACGTATGATTTGGGGTGTGGTTTAGTCGGTTCTTGTTCAGCATAAATCTAACCCAGCCGATTCAATCCATCCAACAAACTTGCCTCTAAAGATGGATATTCAAGGAATTCCGTCGCAAATTTCTGTCGAGTCTCCTCGAAGTCAAGTTGATTGATGGCATCATGAAAATCGTCTTCATGATGAATCAAATATGAAAAAGGTAATGACTGGTCGAATGCTCGATGCGGGTCGAGATTGACTTTCATGGGTACCGTTCCCGCCAATAATGCCATCCGAAAGCGAATGCTTTCGATATAGAAGAACGGATGATGAGAACACCAGATTTTATATTGGGTGCGAGTGAGCACGGTAAAAAATTGCTCTTGATTCAAGTGCGGGCCGGTTTCCGTCACCGGTGTGAAGTGTACCAAGTAGAGAAATCCGTCACGGCTGAGATTCTCTGTCAATTTATTCAAGAATCTCATACGTTCTTTGGTTAAATGACCGACAAATGTCCACGGTAAGGGGCGTTCTTCTAGGGGGGTGAACATTTGATAAGCCGCCTCTCGTTCTGATTTTGTCAGACCGTTGAAAATAAAATGGTACACCTTGCGAGTTTCTGGCGTGGCGCGTTCGTATTGATTATGAAATCCAAGATCGAGAAGTATGTCAATGTCAGCTTCTTGGAGCAACTGAAGCGATTGAAAAAACCACTTCATCTCGACCGATTCAAGCAAAATCATCGCAACTCGTGTTGCAAATGATTTGATATGCCGGACGTGTTGCAGGGTTTTCGCTTTACTCTGCATCGAAAATTCGATCTCGCTCAAGTTCATCAAAAAGCACCAATCATACGGCTGAGGCGTGTAAGAGCGTAGTGTTTCAACATCAACACAACCACCGAGATTGCGCAGTGCTTCGGCGACACGGCGGCCTTCCTCGTCGTAAAAGTAACTGACCGTGCCGGGAATAATAATCAGAATGCGAACGCCCTTTAACACTTGTGTATTCACATCTCACCCCGCCGATAGATTGCCAGTCCGAAGATTGCGCAAAAATAAACGCGCACGAAGCGGTACCAATTGTCGATAGATGATACGTAATGCGTGAATGATGGCATCCGTTGCAGAACTTGGGTGCTCCGTTGTGAAGAGATCGAATAACATCTGCTGATAGTTGAGCATAAAGCGTTGCTTCGCGAAATGGTATATTTCGAGGTCAACTTGGTTCATTTCAAGAATAGCATCAATCACATGTTGGGGGAATTGATTTCTTGATGGCGTATTGCCAATATTTAATTTCGGTAAGTGATCATGATACTGCCAACCGAAGCGGTGGTGCAGCAGCAGTATGGATTGCTCGAAATATTCTGTGATACCAACAAAGGGCATTTGCTCGATTCGTTGTTTGATAATATCGACATGCTGTGATAATTCCTGCCATGGATAATCGGCGGCAATATGCCGCGCCATTAAATTTTCGTAATAGTTGCGTACCTGTTGGTTTTTCAAGAAATTTTCAAGGTCTTGCTTGCACGCAAGTTGGTGAAAGAGGTTGTCTTCGTCTCGTTGTGTGTGGTAGTAGGCTGAGATTGTGCGTTCGACCGGGTGGCGCAGCATCGTAATGTAAAGTGGTTTCTTGGGCAAATAACGCTCAATACAGTTGGTGACATGCCCAACGAGTATCCGGCTACCGCCGGATAATGCTTCGAGATCAGCTTGCGATTCAATCATTGAAATTGGCGGCAAGTTGGCGATATGTTCAAAATTTTCTTGTAACACTTGTATGAAAGATGAACCGGCTGTTTTGGGGATGTGTATAAACACCAGCACATCTTCTTCGTCTAATCGTATTTTGTTCTTGACAAAATCTTCGGTTGACTGTTCCTGCATCAGATTAAATTTTTGAAGCGGCACTTCAACATCCATCGTTGATTCTTCCAACTGACGAAACCTGATGTCAAACCAACGTTTTTGTTCCTTATTGTGTTTGTTTGCTTGCTGTAACTGCTCAACAACTTGCTGATAACCGTGAGTGTAGATTTGATCGGCTATCATCAATTCGTCAACCATCTGTTGATAACGTTGCCGGAATAGCCCAACAGCAAATTGATGCAATTCGAGATCAAGTTGGTTATACTTAGCAAGACGTTCCAGAACATTGGGGGCAACCTGTGCCCTCTGTTGGCGGTTGCGGGTGATATTATGCCGAGGGATTTGGGACGCATTGTCGTGCCAGTGGAATGTATAATTCAACAGACGAACCGATTCGTCGAAAAATTCGGTCACGCCAACAAATGCCATTTCTTGCAAATTTTGTTTTGCAAGTTGTAAGTCATCTTCAGTTGGCGGCTCATCCCACATAGTTATGTTACTGAGCATGGCCGTCATCTGGTTATACACATGCCAGCGAATAGCTTTGTGAGGTAAGTCGATGAATTGATCAAATGGAAATTCGTTAGCATATTCATGAACTGGATTTTTGGGCATTTCACGCACGAAACCATAATAAGAGAGCACACGGTCAATCGGATGGCGTAACATCGTAATTATAAAGTGAGGCCGCGAAATGAATTTCAGAATGTCATAAGTGAAATGCCCTGAGATTAAATCGTAGCCTGCCAACGACTCGGCATCCACTTTAGGCAATGTCATGAAGGGTTGTTGCATGATTTTATTTTCTTCAAAATGCTGCTTTAAAATGTGTACGAATGAGGTGCCAGCCGTTTTGGGAATATGTAAATAAACCAATACATCATCATCTTCGAGATGATAACGATTTAAAGTTGAATGTGACAATTGAAGCGCCCCTAAAGACGAATACTTATTTTGATACACGATACTGGTGCATAGTTATACGACAAGTGAAGCAGGTTGTATTTTTAACACGATAATCAAATTTGTGCCAAAAAATCATTGTGCTAAGCTAACGAGATAGCTCAATAATGACAGATACTTCATCGACCGTCAAGCAAAATGAATGGATACTCAACCCTTATTTGCATTTTGAGCCGGGGCGCATCTATAACCCGCTCACTGATGTGCAAATTCATCGCGGCGAAGATTGGGATTTGTTATTGCGCGGGTTGTTCGCCGGTCAGTACATCATCGCAGAGATG
>RFIA01000048.1 GCA_003695675.1 Chloroflexota bacterium | reverse complement strand
TTTTATTGACGATAAAGCATATCAAGTCCCGGCGGGGATGAATTTGGTCGATGTGGCTAAATGGCACGCCGATGAAGACATTCCGGTCTTTTGCTATCATCCCAAGATGGAACCGGTCGGCATGTGCCGCATGTGTCTTGTCGAACTCGGTATGATTCAGTACGACCGCGAGACGGGCGAGCAACTCACTGACGACGACGGCAAGCCACAAATTCGTTGGTTCCCGAAATTGCAGACGGCTTGCACACAACGAGTCGCGCAGGGGATGGTTGTGCGCACGAACACCGAACAGGTGCATGACGCCCGCAATAATGTCGTCGAATTCTTGCTGACGAGTCACCCGCTTGATTGCCCGATTTGTGACAAAGGCGGCGAGTGCCCACTGCAAAATCTGACGATGGCGCACGGGCCGGGCACAAGCCGCATGAATTTCGCCGACAAGATGCACCTCGACAAGCACGTGCCGCTCGGCGATTTGATCTTTCTTGATGAAGAACGCTGCATTCAATGCGCACGCTGCATCCGCTTTCAAGATGAAATCGTCGGCGATGATGTCCTCGCTTTTCATGAACGGGGTCGCCGCTTGCAAATTATCACCCACAGCGATCCCGGTTTCGACACCTATTTTTCCGGCAATACGACCGACATCTGCCCTGTCGGTGCATTGACGACGGCAGACTTTCGTTTTGGCGCACGGCCATGGGAACTCCACGAAGTGCCGAGTATTTGCCCGCACGACGCCGCCGGAAGCAATATCAGCCTGAGTATGCGCCGCGACCGCGACTTCGGTGGCCGCGCAAAAATCAAGCGCGTCATGCCGCGTCAGAACGAGTACGTCAACGAAATTTGGATTTCGGACAAGACTCGTTTCGGCCATCACTTCACTTGTGCAGACATCCGTTTGGCGACCGTCAAATCGAATCAAGCGGATACGACGTGGGATGTCGGATTAGAGGAGGCCGCCAAAAGATTGCACGCCGCGGGTGGCAATGTCGCCGCGATTGCGGGCAGCGGCCTGACGAACGAAGATTTGTGGGCGTTGCAACAACTCGTGACAGGTCTCGGCGGGGAACAACTCGGCGCATGGCCGCCGACACACGCCGGTGCCGATGTCGTCGCGCAGGTGGGCGTCGGCCAAGGCACCAATCTTGGCGAACTCGGCGCGGGCGACGCGATTCTCGTCATCGCTAGTGACCTCGAAGAAGAGGTGCCGATTTGGTATTTGCGCCTCAAACAAGCGCACGACCGCGGCGCGTATCTCGTCGTTGCCAATGCCCGCCCGACCCGCCTCGCCGATTGGGCGGACGATACGGTCACATACAAGATCGGCGCCGCGGCCAATGCGTTGGCAAACCTCGACAAAGCCATCGCGGATAAATTAGCCGGTGCGGAAAATCTCGTGATTGTCGCCGGGGCCGAAGGCTTAACACTCGACGGCAGCCGCGCTTTGATGCAAACTGCTGCCAACTTCCTGATTGATAGTGGGCATATCGGCAAAGCGAACAACGGCTTGCTCTCGCCCTTCCCCGGCCCTAATGGAATGGGACAGCATTATTTCGGCTTCACGCCCGAAGCGACACAACAGATCATCGGCAACCCGCCGAAAGTGCTCATCATCGCGCAAGCCGATATTCTGGCCGATGACCCGAATGCCAAATCGTGGTTGTCGCAAGTCGATACGATCATCAATCTGTCGTTGTTTGATGACGACAATACCGCTATGAGCGCTATTTCGTTGCCGATACAGAGCTTCGCCGAACGTGACGGCACATACATCAACGGTGAACGTCGTGTACAACGTTTTTACACAGCGCAGGGGCCGATTGGTCAGGCATTACCGGCGTGGCAAATCCTGTCGCGCATTGGCGAAAAGCTCGGTCAAGGCCGTGCGAAATTGACCGCTTCAGCCGTCATGCTCGAAATCACACAGCATGTCGCGGCATTTGAAGGCGCGACATACAAAGCATTGGCGCAGGTCGAGCGACAATTCCCTGACGTGGGCGGCGAAGATTTGTATTATGGCGGCACGGCCTACAAAAACACCGGCGGTCTCGGCGTGCAGATTCCCTCGACGGCAGACGGCGGCGCGACGATTGAGAAGTACACTGTCAACGCACCGGCAGCGCCGAAGGCCGACAGCGGCAAATTCGTCATCGTGCCGATGACGCGCTTGTATAATCGTGAGAAAACATTCGTCAGCAGTGGCATCATGCACCCGCGTATCCCCGATGCCTATGCCGAAGTCAACAGCGCCGATGCGCAAACACTCGGCATTGCGGATGGTGATATGATTGAAATTGCCGCCGACGACGCACCTGCCGTACAAGTCCGCGCACACGTCAACGGCGGTGCGCCACAAGGTACCGTTATCCTGCCGCGGCATTTGGCTGCGCAACCCACGCCGATGATGGTCACCATCGGCACAGTACGAAAAGTTTGAGAGGAACATCAACATCATGTTCTTTCAAGATTTATTCAATATCGACCCCAATTCGATTGTGCAGTGTACTGGCCAGACGACTTGTACCGTCATTCATGCGTTCGTCTTTTCGGCGCTGTTTTTGTTCGTCGTCATCACCGGCTTCGCCTACACAACCTTGCTTGAGCGCAAATTGATCGCTCGCCTGCAACATCGCGTCGGCCCGAATCGGGTCGGCCCGCGCGGGTTGCTACAACCGGCAGCCGACGGCGTCAAGCTAGCCTTCAAAGAAGACATCGTGCCGAGTGGGGCGTATAAAACAGTTTGGATGATCGCGCCGATTCTCAAAATGGTGCCGACGTTGATTGTCATGGCGGTTATTCCGTTGGGGCCAAATATCTTGATCCCATGGTTCGACGGGTTGTGGTACAACGTCCCGCTTGGCTTGGCCGACCCGAATGTCGGCGTGCTGTGGCTGCTGGCGATCACGAGCATCGGCACGTATGGCGTCGTGCTAGCGGGATGGGCGAGCAACAACAAATACGCCATGCTCGGCGGCATCCGCGCTTCAGCGCAGATGATTAGCTACGAACTCAGTCTCGGCATCACGATGACGGTGCCGATTTTGATCGTCGGCAGCATGAGCATCAAAGATATTATCGAAGCGCAGGCTAGCCCGCCGGTCATCGGCTGGTTCATTTTCCAAAATCCGTTGGCGGCGGCGATTTTGATGATCGCCCTGCTCGCCGAAGTCAATCGCGCCCCATTTGATTTGCCCGAAGCCGAGCAAGAATTGACGGCAGGTTATATGACCGAATATAGCGGCATGAAATTCGCCATGTTCATGATGGCCGAATATCTCGGCATGATCGCCGTCAGCTTGATTGCCGTATCGCTATTCTTCGGCGGCTATCATTTTGTATTGGTCGATGGTGCCCCGATCACCGGGCCAGCGATTATGATTGGCAAGGTCGTGTTGCTACTCGCCGGTATGATCTGGATTCGGGCGACGCTGCCGCGCATTCGTTACGACCGCTTGATGGCCTTCGGCTGGAAGGTGATGCTGCCGCTATCGTTGCTCTCAGTGGCGTGGACGGCTATCGCCATTACGATTGGCGAAACGGGTAACGCAACGGCGTATGGTGTCGTCTCGGTCATCTTATTCGCTACTGTGATTGTCGGCGGGTTTGTCTATCTGACTCGCAGCGGTCAAATCGAGATGCTCGACGAAGAAGAAGAACTCGACCCGCTCATCACCGGCGAAAAACGCGGCGTCGGCTACATCATCCTGCAAATCGTCGGCGGTTTGATTGGTTTCGCATTTCTTTTGTGGGATGTGCAACTGAGAATGTTACGCGGCTTGGCACAACTCGGCGAACCGCCGGAAGATGCACCGCAATCGTAAACAAATTGTATAGTAGGGGCAAAGCGTGCTATGCCCTTGTAGGAATTCTGACCGCTCATACTCAAAGTTGTAAATTTGGAAGGAATTAAACCGATGAATGTTATTCGCGGTTTTGCAACAACATTCAAGCATGTGATGCAAGAACCGGTCACTTATGAATATCCGGAGCAAGAACGCCCATTCAAAGAACGATGGAAAGGGCGACATCATCTGCGCCGTTATGAGAACGGTTTGGAAAAGTGCATCGGTTGTTCGTTATGTGCCGCAGCGTGCCCGGCGGATGCGATTTGGGTCGAGGCGGCGGAAAATACCGATGACGAACGGTACAGCCCCGGTGAACGGTATGCCAAAACGTATGAGATCAATATGTTGCGTTGTATCTTCTGTGGCTATTGCGAAGATGCCTGCCCGACACAAGCGATTGAACTCGGCAGCGAGCATCAATTGAGCTTCACCGACCGGCGCGACGCGATTTTTACAAAAGACATGCTCATCGACCCGGTGCCGGAAGGTGGCGAAGATACCCCACAACAGGTCGAACCGGGCAGTTTTGATCGGGCAATTCCGGATATGGAAGACCCGAAATAACACGAAATTTACGATTTTCAAAAATTGATCGAACAAAAAGCGCCGGAGCATTTGAACTCTGGCGCTGTTTGCGATAAAATGCACAATCATTTTCATCACGCACGGCTTGATTTTGCAACACAATTACGCAGTCGGGGAATTCGGTGGAGCACTGTGTAATTTTTAAGGACTTTGCTTATGACGATTTCGACTGAACTCGTATTATTTATCATCGTCGGTGTCATCTCGGTGGCCTCAGCGATGTTTATGTTGCTGAGCACGAATGCCGTCCACAGCGCCTTGTTTCTGATTTTGAACCTGACGACGGTCGCCTTTCTCTATCTCATGCTGGAAGCGCCGTTCATCGCTCTTGTGCAAATCGCCGTGTATGCTGGGGCGATTATGGTGCTGTTCTTGTTTGTTATCATGTTGTTGGGGGCTGAAAGGCTGGCCGACGACGAAGAGCCACAATCAGAATCGTCGCTTTTTGGCCCATTGGCCGAAGGCGGCAGCAATCAATTATTCGCTGGTTTGGTGTTGACGATTGCGTTCGCACTCGTCGCTGGGTACGCTGTGGCTCAAGGCGAAGTCGAATTGCAACCACAAGTCGCCCATAATCCTGAGTTGCGCGTCGCACACGCGGCAGCGGGTATCGGCGCGGTCGATATTCTGCTTGATGGCGAACTCGTCGCCGAAGATGTCAACTTCGCCGACAGCGAAACGGCGGAATATTTTGAACTCGACGCGGGCGAACACACATTGACAATCAACGCAACGGGGACAGAAGACACACTGCTGAGCGAATCGTTGACGCTCGCAAATGACGAAGTAAAAACAGCCGTTGTGCTCATCGAAAATGATGCGCCGACGATACGCCTCATCGACGACGATCTTTCGACTCTTGAAGAGCGCGACAATGCTAGGCTCAGTTTCCTGAATATATTCACTGATGCAGAGGCCGTCAGCGTGATTGATCTCGGCGCGAATCAATCGCTTGATGTCGATGACGAAGGCAACGTCACAGATACCGTTTGGGTCGAAAATCTCGCGCAGAATGATCTCGCCGCGCCGATTCATGTCCCCGAAGGCGAACTGACAACATGGGCTATTGTGAACGCAGACACGAATGACATCCTCTATCGCCTGAATCGCGAGGAGTTGTTCACCGTTGAGCGCAACACATCAGATTTAATTGTTATCGCCGCCGAACCGGAAATGAACGGCGGGGTTCGCGCCCGTGCGATTCCCTTCACGGCTGATGCTGAGCCGAGCTTCGGCGGGCCGGAGTCGATTGGCGCATTGCTGTTCAGCGCCTATCTGCTGCCGTTTGAACTCGTCTCGTTGCTGCTGCTGGTGGCGATGGTCGGCGCGATATTGTTGACACAGCGCGTCAGCGTGCCGGTCGAGCAACGCAAGCGTGATGTACGTCGTCGCGTCAGCCGTCCCTTGGCGAGTGTCGTCGCCGCACAAACGGGACAAAATATTTTCGCCGAATCCGCCGACTCTGAAGCTCAAGCGCCGGGCGAAGAACCGCAAACACAACCGGCGGGGCAGTAAGGATTATCATCATGGAAATTGGAATCGGAGCTTATGTTGTTTTAAGCGCAGTGCTGTTCACACTCGGCGCGTTGGGGGTGATGCTGCGCCGCAATGCGATTATCGTCTTCATGTCGGTCGAATTGATGTTGAACGCGGCGAATTTGGCATTTGTCGCTTTCGCCCGACAATTCAACGATGTGAATGGGCACTTATTCGTCTTCTTTGTGATTACCGTCGCGGCTGCCGAAGTCGGCATCGGCCTCGCGTTGATTGTCGCGATTTTCCGCACGAAGAAGAGCATCAATATCGATAGTATGAATCAATTAAAGGGCTAATGGCGTAAGGGCAAGGCATGCCTTGCCCTTACAAAACATGCCCGCAAGTTTGTTATTTTAACTGCCGGAAGAGGCTTTAACTCATGGAAAGTATACCGCGTATCGTACCACTAGTGGTTGTCTTCCCGATCATCGGGTTGATTATCAACCTCTTCTGGGGGAGACGACTCGGTGAAAAAGGCGCAGGCTGGGTCGCCTCTGTCGCTGCGTTGCTATCATTCGCAATGTCGCTGGCGCTGGCTGGTTATCTGGTCTCGAACAATTTTCAAGCGGCGATTGTTAATCCACCTCTGATTGGCGAATGGATTCACATCGCGTCGGCGAATGTCAATATCCCGTGGCAGATGCGGGTCGATACCCTCAGTGTGACAATGCTGTTGGTTGTCACCGGAGTGGGATCGATCATTCACATTTACGCCATCGGTTACATGCACGGCGACGAACGCTTCGCCCGCTTCTTCGCCTATTTGAATTTGTTCCTCGCCTTCATGCTTATCCTCGTGTTGGGCAACAACTTCTTGATGATGTTCGTCGGCTGGGAAGGCGTCGGCCTGAGTTCGTTCTTGCTCATCGGCTTTTGGTTCGACAAAGCGAAAGGCGAAGGCCTCAAAAACAGCAACGCCGCCAAGAAAGCCTTCATCGTCAATCGTGTCGGCGACTTCGGCGTCTTGATGAGCATCTTCTTGATGTTCTGGACATTCAGCACGCTTGACTTCTTCAAGCCGGGCGAGGTCGTCAATACGCATCTCGCTGAAGTGAGTCATGGCGAAGAAGCCGCCGCCGAAGAAGCTGAAGCGGCAACACCCGAAGACGAAAGTCATGATGCAGAAGCTGCCGCGGCAGAAGGTGAACATGGCGAAGTCGTGGCCTTGACGAGCAACGACCATCTTGAACTGAGCGAAATGGGTGTCTTCGGTCAAGCCGAACGTATGCTTGAGGACAATCAAGATGTCACATTTGGCCCGATTACGCTCAGCCTGAAGACGACGATTACGCTCATCACGCTGTTTATGTTGCTCGGCGTCACCGGCAAGTCGGCACAAATTCCGTTATTCGTCTGGTTGCCGGACGCGATGGCCGGCCCAACCCCGGTCAGCGCGTTGATTCATGCCGCCACGATGGTGACAGCCGGTGTCTATATCATGACGCGCAGCAATGTGTTGTTTGTCGAAGCGAGCTTCACGTCGTTCCTTGTGGCGATCATCGGCGCGGGGACGGCAATCATGGCTGGGTATATTGCCATCGCGCAATGGGACATCAAACGTGTGTTGGCCTACAGCACCATCAGCCAACTCGGTTTCATGGTCGCGGCGGTCGGCGTCGGGGCATACTCTGCCGCGATGTTCCATCTGGTGACACACGCATTCTTCAAAGCGCTGTTGTTTCTTGGCAGCGGCTCCGTCATTCATGGTATGGAACACGGCCATCATCATGTGCATGAAGATGAGCACGGCGCTGACCACGATGACGACTTCGACCCACAAGATATGCGCTTCATGGGTGGCTTGATCACTAAAATGCCGCTCACCTATCTGGCGTATATCATCGGTACGCTGGCGTTGGCCGGTATCTTCCCGTTAGCTGGTTTCTGGTCGAAAGACGAAATCTTGGCGGATGCGTTCACACACGGCTCTGACGGGCATGCCGATGGGTGGATTGTGCTCGTGCTTTTGTTGCTTGCCGCGGGTTTCACGGCATTTTATATGTGGCGACAAGTCGAAATGGTCTTTCACGGCAAACCGCGTTCTGAAGCGGCGGCACATGCGTCAGAAAGTCCGGTGATTATGACGGGGCCGTTGATGGCGCTAGCCTTCCTCAGCATCGTCGGCGGCTTTTTGAATACGCCATCGATACTCGGTCTTGATCAGATTTTCGGCCTACATCGGATGACGACGTGGTTGGAGCAAAGCGTCGTCAATGCGCACGCCGGTGAATTCCAACCGCTCATTGCAATCATCGCGCTTGGCCTTGCGCTCGGGGCAATTGCCGTTGCGCGGTCGGTTTATGGTGGCGAGAAAGCTGTCACCGAAGATGGCAGCGACCCGCTCGCCAAGGGCGCGACAGCCGGTTTGTGGCAGATGGCGCATACCCGGCTGCATTGGGACGAATTCTACGACGCGATTGCCGTGCGGCCGTATAACGCAACGGCCTACTTTCTTGCGAACATTGTCGACTGGGAATTTTTACATGATTACATCCACAACGCCATCATCGGTCGGGGCTTCAAAGGTCTCGGTGATGTGCTCAGCAAACCGGTTGATCTCGGCATCATCGACGGCGTCGTCAATGGTGTCGGTTCTGTGATACGCCGCCTTGCGGACTGGATGCGGCAATCACAATCGGGTTATGTCCGCCTCTACGCCATCAGCTTTTTGCTCGGTGTCGTGCTCGTGTTGATTATTTTATTGATCCCGATGATTAACCAGTAAACTGCTGGATACTGGACAAGGGGAATATTTGTTATGGCAGAAGTCAGTAATTCTCTCTCGCTCGTCACGGTCGTATTGTTCCTGCCGGTTGTCGGGCTGCTCGTTTTGTTATTCATGCGCGAGAAAACGCAACTTGAGACGATCAAATGGACGGCATTCGGTTTCAGCCTTGCGACATTCATCGCCTCAATCTTGATGCTCATCGCCTACGACTCCGGTGAGGCTGGTCTACAGTTGGCCGAGCGCCACGATTGGCTGCCGCAATTCAACATCAGCTATTATGTCGCGGTCGATGGCTTGAGCATTCTACTCGTCTTGTTGACGACTTTCATCATGCCGCTCGCGATTTTGAGTTCATTCCGCATGGGCGTGCTGCAAGAGCGCGGTCGCGAAAAGCTGTATTACATCTTCATGTTGTTGATGGAATGGGCAATGATTGGCGTCTTCGTCGCGCAGGATTTGTTCCTGTTCTACGTCTTCTGGGAAGTCACGCTCGTACCGATGTATTTCTTAATCGGTATTTGGGGCGCAGAAGAGCGCATTTACGCGGCGGTCAAGTTCTTCCTCTATACCGTCGCGGGGTCGATCTTGATGCTGCTGGCGATTTTGTTCGTCGGCAACAAGGCAGGTACATTCGCCCTGCCAGAAATCCTCGCCATGCTACAAAGCGGCGACCTCAGCTTCCCGATGGATGGCTTACTCAGCACACAATCGTTGTTGTTTCTCGGATTCCTGATCGCGTTCGCCGTCAAAGTGCCGATATGGCCGTTGCATAGCTGGTTGCCGGACGCACACGTTCAAGCACCGACTGCGGGTTCGGTCGTGTTGGCGGGCATTCTCCTGAAGATGGGGACGTATGGTATCGTGCGCTTCAATCTCGCGCTTTTCCCCGAAGCAAGCCTTGATTGGGCGCCGATCATCGCCGTCTTCGCCATCATCGGCATCATTTACGGCGCGTGGGTCAGTTATGCGCAAACGGACGTCAAAAAGCTCGTTGCCTATTCTTCCGTCAGCCATCTCGGATTTGTCGTGCTCGGCATCTTCGCGCTGAATGCGCAAGGTATTCAAGGCGGCATTCTGCAAATGGTCAATCACGGCATCAGCACGGGCGGCCTCTTCTTGCTCGTCGGCATGTTGTACGAACGCCGCCACACCAAAGCATTGGACGCATTCGGTGGCATTTGGAAGGTCATGCCGGTCTTCGGTGGGATCAGCCTTGTCGTTGTGCTCAGCAGTATGGGTTTGCCGGGCTTGAACGGTTTCGTCGGCGAATTCACAATTTTGTTGGGTTCATTCGGCAGCGAACACTTCAACGGTGTGCTCTACACGTTCTTCGCGACGCTTGGCATCATCCTTGCCGCCGCTTATATGCTGCTGATGTTCCAGAAAGTTTTCATGGGCGAGTTGGATAAAGAGGAGAATCGCAATCTGCCACAACTCCATTGGCAAGAACTCGCCGTACTCATTCCGATTGTGATTGTCATTTTCTTGATTGGCATTCAACCGAGTCCGTTCTTCAATCTGATGGACGCGAGTGTTGGAGAGCTGGTGGCGCGTGTTGGCGAAGCGGCGACAACCATCGCAAGTGCCGCGCCGTAGGGAGGCACTATGTTTGACACACCGACATTAGGCGAACTCAATTTAGAATATACGTTGCCCGCCCTATCGTTGGCGTTGGGGTCGATTGTGCTGCTCGTCTTCGACCTCTTCATCCCGAAAGGACGCAAGAATATCACCGCCGGGTTAGCCGTCATCGGCGTCATCGTCAGCTTCGTGCTCAATCTGTGGTTGTTCAACAAGAATGCCTCAGCTTTTCAGGACATGTTCGTCGTAGATGAATTCACCGGCTTCATCAATATCGTTGCTCTGTTGACGGCGCTGCTCAGCATTTTGTTGAGTATCGATTACCTCAAACGGGCGGACATCGAGCAAGGTGAATTTTATCCCCTGCTGTTGATGACGACCGCCGGGGTGATGTTCATGGCGAGCGCCAACAATCTCGTTGTGCTCTTCATCGCGCTTGAGTTGCTCAGCATTCCGTTGTACGTGTTGGCCGCTTTCCGTTATCCTGAACTCAAATCCGAAGAAAGCGGGATGAAGTATTTCATTCTCGGCGCATTCGCGAGCGCGTTCTTCGTCTATGGTTCGGCCTTGACGTATGGCGCGACGGGCACAACCGACCTGCGCGTCATCGCTGGTGAAGTTGGAGCAATTGCGGCGGGTCAGTCAGCCGAATTTTTGCTGCTGGCCGGTACAGGTTTGTTGCTCGTCGGTCTTGGCTTCAAAATCGCCGTCGTGCCCTTCCACATGTGGACGCCGGATGTCTATGAAGGCGCACCGACCCCCGTGACGGCATACATGAGTGTCGCGGCGAAAGTCGGCGGTTTCGCGGCTTTGCTGCGCATCATGGCCGTGGCTTTGCCGGGCTTCGTCGGTGCTGAAGAAGGAATCGCGATGTGGCAAGATGTCGTCTGGATTGTGGCAGCAGCGACGCTCATCCTCAGCAACATCGTCGCCGTCGCCCAAACCGACATCAAGCGAATGCTGGCCTACTCCTCGATTTCGCACGCCGGCTTCATCCTGATGGCAGTCGCCGCCGCCGGGACAGCCGCCGTGAAAGACATCGCCGTACAAGCCGCGCTCATCTATCTGCTGACGTACATGTTCGGCAATATCGGCGCGTTTGGTGTCGCGCTGGCCGTCGAGAAAGACGATGGCACAGGCACACGCCTCGACGATTTCGTCGGCCTCGCGAAGAAGCAACCGGCGTTGGCTTTCATGATGGCGGTCTTCATGTTCAGCCTGACGGGTATTCCGTTGACGGCGGGCTTCATCGGCAAGTGGTTTGTCTTCCGCGCTGCGCTTGACGCCAACCTGATCGTGCTGGCCGTCATCGC
>RFIA01000333.1 GCA_003695675.1 Chloroflexota bacterium | reverse complement strand
TCATTACGTCCCCAAATCGCCGCCGCGCCGCCGGATGTCTGGCAAGGGATGGAAGCCGCCGCTTCAATTGTCGATGATGGGCTGGTCGTCGTCGCGCCGCAATGGTCGGAGATTTCGCCGTATGTCTTCCCACGAGCACACTTCATCGTGTATGCCAAAGCTGGGAATATCGGCGACAACGCCGCTTGGCAGACGATTACCGCGCTCTATGAAGCGCCGGACGATGCGCATTTTGCGGCGCTTGTGACCAATTACGCCCCCGATTATCTGGTGGTCGATGCGGGCAGCCCGCTTGATGATTATCTACAAAATCGCGGGGTGCGCCTCGCGCACGACTCGCATGGGCAGCGTGTCTATGCGCTGCCGAAATCATTGAACAAGTCGCATCACAAAGCTGAAGTTGTGGGTTTCATGACGAGCCAAGCGGTCACATTGGCATTGTCATCGGCATAAAAATTTTGGATGTAACCCCATTGCGATTTCAAATAAATTTGTTCCATAGCGCCGATGCCTTGCTCTTGGGCGATTTGTCGGCTCAGGGTGTATAACGATACCGCTAAAGAACCGAGTCGTTTTTCGTCGATATGGTCTAATCCAATGGAGGCTAGCATTTGACCGCCACTGTCCACAATGAAGCCACCTTCAATGTGTTCTTGCTGCTCAACCATGATGGCAATCTGTGAAATCAGGTGTTGTATGTTCGGCGTAGCTGTCATCCCATCAAACCAAACCAATGAAGATGCCCGTTAAGGTCACGATTTTGCCGAGTGCCGAAGCGCGAAAGCTGTCGCCTTCGGTGAATGCGCTGAGCATGACGAGTTTGTCCTCGATCACATCATCCGCAAGATGAAAGACGACCGGCGCAAATAGTATCTCGGTAGATATTTTCGTGCTAGGCGGGGGCGGGGCTTGAATATGCGGTTGGTCGGTCAATTTGTCGCTCCGTGATGAATAATTTCTGAATTGATTATAGCACAACCCCGCCTGAATTCGCTTTTTGCGGTATCATGGTGATAATACGTGGTAGAAGGATTTCAGGTGTCAGACTTTTAACTTATTTGTGGACGAGACACAAGAAGCTGACGGCCTGACCACCTAACAAGCTGACGACCGAACAAGATATGCAATCATTTCAAACCGGGTCTATGATATGACGACTGACGAAATTTTTATTCAGCAATTAATCGCCCAACTTTCGGACTCGGATGGCGCCGTCCGCGATGCGGCTGCGACGAGTCTCGAAAAGACGGGCGATGATGCCGTGCCGATGCTTGCGGTCGCCTTGCGCAGTGATGACCGTTGGACGCGCTGGTATGCCGCCCGCACACTCGGTCGCATCGGGAATCCGATTGGACTTTCGGGTTTGACGAAAACCCTGAACGACCGCGATAGCAGTATCCGTTTGCAATCGGCATTGGCGATGGGTGCGATTGGCGAAGAGTCGGCGATCTACCCGTTGTTGAACGCGCTCAACAATGACCGCAGTGTTGGGGTGCGCTGGGCCGCGGCCAATTCGCTGGCAAAATTGGGCCAGAAGGCGATTGAACCGCTCACCGCCGCGTTGGAAAACGATAACATCAGCGTGCGTTGGTATGCGGCGCAAGCGTTGGACCAACTCGGCTGGCAACCCACGAACGACACCCAACGCGCGATTTATTTGATCGCCAAACAAGAGTGGGACGCGCTCAATCCACTCGGCGAAGCGGCGGTCGAGGCGCTCAAGGCGCGGCTTGAAGACACACAACGTTCATGGATGGCGGATGAATTGATTGTTGTGCTGGCGGCTGAAAAGTTGGAACAGATCGGCACGCCGGATGCGCTGGCGTCGAGCACGGCGTTGGTTGACTGGTCGCTGGGCTTGGAGCATGTGTTGCAACAGGTGATGGACACCGTGATTCAATTGACGAAAGCCGAACGCGGTTTTCTCGTGCTCAAAGATCAAGCCAACGACAAGATTGCCTTTCGTGTCGCACGCGGTATGGATGAACGCGATTTGCAGACCGATGAGCATATCGTCAGTCGGACGATTATCCGCCGTGTGGCTGAAAGTGGCGAGCCGGTGTTGACGACGAACGCTAGCGAAGACCCGCGTTTTCGGGGGCAGCAAAGTGTCGCCAATTTCACCTTGCGCAGTATTCTCGCCGTCCCTCTGACACGGGGCGATGACATCATCGGCGTCATTTATGTCGACAACCGGCTGGTGAGTGGCATCTTCGACGACGAACAGAAGAAGTTGTTGACCGCGTTTTCAAAAAAAGCGAGTGAAGCCATCGCCAAGGCGCACGATCATGGGCAATCATGAAGACGTGAAATGCCGTGCGCCGGACATTGCACGCAATGCCCCAACGGGCGATGCGCCGCGCTTGAATCTTTTGATTTTTCTTGGCGTCTTGGCGGTTGAATCCGTTCTATTTTCAAGGAAACAGGCATGATAACGATTCTGATAATCGACCACGACACACAATTCGTCCACACATTGCAACGTCGCCTGTCATCTCAGCGCGATATGGCGGTTGTCGGTGTCGCGGCGACGGCGCGTACCGGGCTTGAATTAGTCGAACAAGTGCGACCGACGGTCGTGTTCGTCGATGCTTATCTGACTGACCGCGACGGCGTTGACCTCGCTGCCGAAATTGCACGACAAGCTCGCGCACCGGGCATCATCATGACGGCGGATTATGCCAACACGGTGTTGATGCGGCGGGCAATGCAAGCCGGTGCGCAGCATTTCATCGACAAAGCGAAGCCGTTGCCTTATAACCTGAGCACGATGATTTACAAGATAGTCGATACGAATCGCTTGCTAACAGAAAGTGATGGTATCGCGCTCGCCTCAGTTGAGCCGGAATCTGTGACGAGGGATGATGATGGAACTGAACCCGAAATATCTGAAGCAGGTGACGCTGTTGCTGATGATTTAACTAAGACTGAAGCACAACCACTTGAACTCGAAGAAAAAATTCCTACAGAGGGACAATCGTCCGCAGAACTTGAACTTGATGAAGAAATATTTGTGGAGGAATTTTCATTTGAGGAACATGACGATCCGTTTCCTGAGCAACCGCCATCGCTTGAGGAAAAGGTTGCCCCGCCACCCGCTGAAACGCCCACTGAAACAGATGAATCTGAAATTGAGTTCACCGATTTACTGGCAGAAAACACACAAGAAATGTTGGGGCTTGAGGCTGAAGAACCGCTTTCTGATGCGGATATGCCGGACTGGGTGCAGGACGCGACCAAAAAAGCGACCGGCACCCTGCCGGATTGGTTCGATGCCGCCGGTGATGAGTCCGATGACGATGCCGATTTGCCGGACTGGTTGTTTGACGATGCGGGCGCAGCAGCCGATACTATGGCCGGTGATGTACCGGATTGGTTGATCGATGATGTGGATGCGACACCCGGCGACAGCATTGATGATGTCGTTGCGAGTGCCGCGCCACCTCCGCCACCCGCCCCTGCACCACAACCGTCGGCTGCTGACACACACGATGTTGCAGAACGGTCGCGTCAACCCGGCGGTGATGAACCGGTTCGTGACCCGGCCTCTTTGACAATGGCAGGTCATTCGAGTTTCGGTAACATTGACGAAATGGTACGAACAGCGCAATCGGTGCATTTCTCGGCCTACTACCCACGCGAAGTCAAGCCGGATGATTGGCAGCCGTTGATTGCTTATGTCTATCGTCAGATGGTCGAGGAAAAGATCAACGATGATGCGCAAAAGCAACTCGGCGAGAAATTTGGCGCCTTCCGCCGTATCGCGCAAATTGCCTCGCGTGAGATTCGCGAAGGGGCGCCAATTGTTGCGACGCCACATCTGCCGGGCTTTCAATTCAATCCGCCGAGTGTGTTGGTGTATTTTTACGAAGATTGGCATCGCTTCGATTTTAAATTGCGCGCTACAGAGGCGACGCCGTTTCAAGCCGCGAACGGCTTCATCACCTTCACGGTTGAGAGCGTAATTGTCGGCGATATTCCACTTTCGATTTTCGTCAGCGATGAGTCGGCGAGTGCAGAGATCGTCTCAGTGCAGACACATCTCTACGAAGCAATCTTCGCTAGTTACAGCCACGACGATACGCATATTGTCGAGCGTGTCGAAGCGGCCTACAAAGCGCTCGGTCTCGATTATCTGCGCGATGTGACGACGCTCAAGGCCGGGCAGCATTGGGATGATGAGCTGCTCGAAATGATCGACCGTGCGGACATTTTCCAACTGTTTTGGTCGCCAACCGCAGCGACTTCGCCGTATGTCCGCAAAGAATGGGAATATGCGCTCAAACTCGACCGTGACGACACCGCCTTCATCCGCCCGGTTTATTGGACACGACCGATACCGCCTGTGCCGCCGGAAATGAGCCACATTCATTTCGCCTACCGTCCTGAATTAGGCGCATGAAAAGCGCAGGAGAAATCATCATGCCAAACCGATTTGTTCGCTGGACGATGCGAATACGTTTTGTATATATATGGGGATCGGTCGGCGTATTCTTCTTTTCGTGTTCGTTCCTCAGCTTTTTGACACAGACGACGACGATTCCGCCTGATGTTGGAATCCTCAGTGCAACCATTGATTATCAGGGCGATTTTTATAGCGAGGTTTTCGGCTACAGCAAAGACGCCCCAAATATTCGACACTACATCCTCGCCATACCTGAAGACGAAAGCAACCAAGCCAGTGCGGGCGCCATTTTCACCAGTCTGCAATTTCCGGTCAATCCGGGTGAGGTGCTGCTGCGCGAAGACAGTGCAGAATTGGCATGGGCGTTGGCGTATCTACACGAAGCGCCTGCCGGTGAATTTAACGGGCAACTCGCGCCGGGAAGATATTTCGTCGCGGCGGCTTTCATCGCTGCGCCACTCAGCAGGGCGGAAGCCGGAGTCGACGATGATGTGATTTTGTTCGCAGGCATCACAGGTGGCGGTGCTTCGACCGATTATCGTGACATTGTGCTTGAAGCGGGGGAAACCACCACCGTCAATTTTCTGTTGACCGACGCCAATGGATGGGGATGACAGCACACTATAACTCTACTGGGCTGAATTCGTCGGTTGAGCGTTTGAGCTTGAAGTAGGCCAGACTCGCTTCCATATCTTCGACACGATCCATCTCTAAAGTGATCGATGGTTGATAGGACAATGCGCGGATGCGGGCGAGGATTTCATGATAATCGAGGACGCCATCGTGTAACCCCTGATGGACATCGATTCTGCCATTGTTGTTGTTAATATGTAGATGCACGAGGAACGGTTCGAGCGTTTGCAACCAATCTTCAAATATGAACTCGTCATCGGTGAAGAGATGCGCATGGCCGATGTCGAGGCAGGCGCGTAAATTAGGATGGTCAACTTCTTTGAGTACATCACCGATGATGTGCGGGTCGAATTCCCACATATTTTCGACGGCTAATGTGACATCATGGTGGGCGGCGTATTCGGCCATGTCGTGCCAAAAGAGTACATTGCGCCGATGCCAGCCGGTGCGATATTCGACATTATGAATCGCGGCGATGAAATTGGCATGAAAGACGAGCACTTCGGCTTCGAGTTCCCCCGCGATTCGAATCGCGTGTTGATAGCGTTGCACACAGATCGTGTTGATGCGTTTGTCTGGACTGCCGGGGGCCATGTCCATGAAGGGGCCGTGCATCGTGACGCCGTTGACATCGCGCAGCAGATGTTTGTAATTTTTGAGCGTGCGTTCCCAATCGCCATCGAGAATTTCGGGGAAGGCAAAGACCATGACTTCAATGCCAAGTCCGTGTTGTTCGGCCAACGCAACACAATCGCGCACATTTTCGCGGCCGGCGCTTAAAAATACCCGTTCAGCCACAAGTTATCCTATTTGTCTTTTCGTGCCCGATTCTATTGTAATCGTCTTGGCATGAATTCACCACCTATTGAATCCACAAATGATTATAAAATTGTTTCAATCATGTACGAAAATGGGCTATCTGGCGCAATTTGTCTCGCCGGTGAATGCTGCGGGACTCCACACAGGCGGTGTATTGCCGAGTGTGTCGAGGTCAACGAAGGTCGGTGTTTGTGTCGCGATTTCGTACAATATCAGCGTATAGGCGCTGCGAAAAGCCAACCACCTGCCGTCGGCGCTGAAGCGCGGGTAGTCGGCGTTGTTGAGCGACGGGTCGTCGATGAAGAGCGTGGCGTCGGTGTCCGCATTGCCGACGAGCGGCACGCGCCACAAACGATTTTCGCTGATGCCTTGCAAGTCGCGTGCGGCGACGAGCAGCGCGGTGCTGTCCGGCAGCCATGTCATATCCAATGTGAGATTCAAACCCAAACTCAATTGGGTCGGCAGCGCGTCGGGGGCGGCAGCAATCATCCAAAATTGATCGTCATTCGCGCTCGGCGCATACGTGAAGCCGATCAATTCGCCATTCGGACTCCAACGCGGTGCGCGGAGGCTGCCGGTTGGGAAGTTCGTCAAGCGAAATTTTGTGACTCCCGTCGCATTGACCATCCACAAATCGGCTTCGCGCAATAAGGTCGATTGCGGAGTCGGGACACCGGCGGGCACAACCTGTGTTGGCTCAGCCGTCGCGAACAAACTCGCCCCCGCGACTCGTTCCTCAAATGAGATATACGCCAACCATTGACCATCCGGTGACCATTGCGGGTTGTGTTCGTCGCCGGTGACACTGTAAAAATTCGGCTCGCCGCCCTGTGGCGCGACATACGCGATATGAAAATTGCGTTCCAACGTCCCATCGTCGCCGCGCAAATCGCGTATCATCGTGAAGGCGATGCGCGTGCCGTCCGGCGACCAATCCGGTTCCCACACGCCCCATCGTTCCGGCGGCAGCGCGTCGAAGATGACGAGTTCGCGCATATCGCTGCCGTCGAGACGCGCGCTGAAGAGCCGGCCCGGCGCTGCAATATCGTTGAGTGTGAACAAGATGCGGCAGCCGTCGGGCGAGAAATCCCACACTTGATGCCAAAAGCGCCCGAAGTTCAATTCGCGTTTGCTGCCGGTGGCGACATCGTAGAGGATGATGCGATCTTGCTCCGCTGTGTTGACAGCGAGAAGCGGCCCGACGAGAAACGGGTCGAATTGAGCAATCGCGGGCGACGACGACAACAGAATGCGCGTCCACAACAATAACACAGTCAACATCATGGCAATTGTATAGGGCTTAAAAACAACCGTGCGCAACAAGTGGACACAGCACGTCGCGTCGATGGGCATATATGCTGTGTGTTCGTGTATCTGTGTGTTGAAATTTTGTTTGGCTGTGTGTTGTGACATGACGGACATGGCATCCCTTTTCTCGCAATCTCATCCCAGTATAGCAGCAAAATCTTGTGATAAAATGACAGTAGCGTAAGCAGTTATGTAGATGCGAAGGTACGTCTAGTGGACAACCTAATTGAAGAACGTGATCTTGGATTTGATCACGAATAACGAAAAGCATTTCCTCGGTTTAGGCGTTACTGTTGAAAATTGGGTAATGTGAACATCCTCCATCTGACGCCATATTATGCACCGGCGTATGCTTTCGGCGGGGTCGTGCAGGCGGTCGAAGGTATGACGTGGGCGCTTGCTCAGCGCGGGCATACCGTCACCGTCTTGACGACCGACGCCCTCGACCGCGAAGCGCGTTATGAGGGCGTGTCCGACGAAATGCGCGATGGGGTGCGCGTCGTGCGTACCGAGAATATCGTCTATGCACTGCGCGGACGCTTCAATCTTTCGACACCGCGCCGCATGAGACGCCTAGCTGAAAAGTTGTTGGCCGATGTCGCCGTGCTCCACATCCACGAATTTCGCACGACCGAGAACTTGATTGTCACGCCCATCGCCCACCGCATGAACATCCCGATTGTGTTGTCGCCACACGGGACACTCGCGGCACACACCGGACGCAGCCGGTTGAAAATTGTGTGGGACAAGTTGCTCAGCCCCGCCGTCGCCCATCGCATCGACCATCTCATCGGGCTGACACAAGATGAAGCCGATGAAGCGGCACAATTTTGGCGACGCTTCGGGCGGCGACGCGAACCGTTGCCAACGAGTGTCGTCCCCAACGGAATCAATCTTGACGACTTTGCAAAGCTCCCTGATGGCGCTGCCTTTCGTGCGCGATACGGTCTCGGTGAGGGCGCAGTGTGTTTGTTCATGGGGCGCTTGCACCGGCGCAAAGGTGTCGATATATTGATACGCGCCTTCAAAGCAGCCGATATACCCCATACACGACTCGTCATCGTCGGGCCGGATGAGGGGATGCGCGGCGAAATCGCGCCACTGCTCGACGAACGTATTGTGTTGACCGGCTACCTCACAGGCGATGACCGTCTCGCGGCTTATGCGGCGGCGGATATGTTGGCGTTACCGGCGGTCGGCGAGGGTTTGCCGATGGTCGTGCTCGAAGCGATGGGCGCGGGTTTGCCGGTCATCATCTCGCCGGAGTGTCATCTGCCACAAGTGAGCGAAGTAGGCGCTGGCCTAGAAGTCGAGCCGACAGTCGCAGCCATGACCATCGCGCTGCGCGAATTGTTGACCGACGCGGACAAACGTGCGTCAATGGGACGTGCTGGCCAGCAGCTTGTGCGCGAACATTTTACGTGGGGCGCGGTCGCCGGGCAGCTTGAGCAGATTTACCAAACTCTTGAACGGCAAAGACATTAACGTGCGCCAAGATTTCGGGCGATTACTCGGCCCAAGATACCAAATTTGTTACTTGCCCAACCTCTCGGTATATTATAAACTAAACACAAACTTCCTTTACATTTTTCATATTTGCAACATAACAAGATTGCAAATTTCAACCATAAGGGTTTGTTCGATATGCCGACAGTCTTGATTGTCGAAGATCAAAAAGAATTATTGCTTGTCAATCGGATTATTCTTGAACGGGCGGGGTACGATACAATTATTGCTGAAAATGGAGAAGCGGGTCTGCGAATCTTGAAGGACGGGTCACGCGCGATAGACCTTGTTGTCCTTGATGACCAAATGCCCGACATGACGGGTCTCGAAGTTTGCCACGCGATGCGTTCAGATGGCCGCCTGAGGCATATCCCGATTATTGTCTACACGGCGGGGTCGGCACTTGGTCACAATCGTTTTGCCAACACACACGTTGAGCATATTTTGTTCAAGCCGTGTTTGCCGCACGAACTTTTGAACACGGTCAAGCAGGTCGTCAGTGTCACCGTTTGACACAACAACCTTGCATGATTGAATTGCTCATTGCTAAAGCGCTTATCGATACGCTTCGGCGTCTTCCTCTTGCATTGCCAACAATTCATCAAGGCTGAGTTCCGGCAGGCGATTCTCGGCAAGCGCTGCCCGTAACTCGTTGTTGATTTCGCCATCTTCGCGCATGTGACGACGAATAGTGTCGTCGGCGGGTTCTTGCCAGCCGAATTGATGCACCGCTAGTAAAACACCATCGGCGCTAATCCGCAATTCCCATTCACCATCAAGCGGATACGCATCATGAATCGGCAAGCGTGTCGTCGGTGTCAGCAGATTGCGACCCCGTTTGAAGTCGTGGTGGTCTTCGTAGATAAAAACATATTCGCCATCGCGATCAATAATTTCAAAGCGGACGAGACCGGTCGCTTTTTGCGGCAAACGCAATTGCACATACGGCTGCACAAAATCGACATCGCGGTCGATAGCTTGTGTGCGATGCACAATCGGTTCTTCGTGGTCTTTATAAACCAACAAACCAATATCAACCGGCAGCACGCTGATCGCTTCGGGGTCTAACCCCGCGTTTGCAACTGCCTTGAGTGCATGGGTGTAGATTTGTGTTTCCGGTTGGCGGCGGACGGGCGCTTCGTAGTGCCGTCTGTCATATTCATAAGCACTGCCTACCTCGGCTTCTTGCTGCGCCTTGCGATATTCGCGCAAAAAATAAAAGCCCGCCGCAATCAAGAGCAAACCGCCAAGACTGCCGCCATTACTCAGCGCAATCAAGCCGAATATCAACAGCCCGATACCAATCGCCTGACTCACACGAGGATTGAGATCGTTTAAGTCCATACGATTTTAATTTCTCCGTTGTCGTTGTTGGTCACGCAGTAAGTCGCCGAGACTCGCCGTCGTCTCGTCGGTCGTGCGCCGACGTTCGCCACGCAACATGCGACTGCGACGTTCGATTGATGGCGTCACCACAAAATCGAAAATGCCGAGCAACGTGCCGTCGAGATACACCCGCAAATCCCAATTTCCGGCGGCGTTGTCGAGGTCGTCATTATCCGCGAGTGGCAGTTGGTGGTCGGCCAAAATATTCATATCGCCGTCGCGCAACAACAACTCCGTTTCGTGAACATAGCGCTGCTCACCGTCGGCGTCGATCATCTCAAAACGGATGACGCTCTTGCGGTCGGCCTCAAGCGGGTCTACCTGCAAGACGATGTACGGGCGCACGCCGTCATCGTCCAATGAAATCGTGCGTTCACGCCGCATCACCAAGCCGTCATGCCGCGTATGTGCTGTGATGACGCCAATGTCAAGCAGCGTAATGTCGCGATAGAGCGCCGCGCCGCGCCGCCGCGCCCGTTCAGTCGCTTCCTGTGCGCGTGGCGAGATGCGTCGGTGTGCCAACGGTGAACGCGGCAATCGCTCACGCCATGCTGATGAGCGCACATTCGTCAGCGTGGCGACGGCAGCTAGCGCCAGCAAACCGATGAGCGCCAATGCTTGGTTGAGATTTGCCGCGCCAGACACAATGACAATCGCCACAAGCCCGGCCATCATGCTCAGCCACACCAGATTCCGTCGTTTTAACGCCATAACTTGACCTTTAGAAGTTGTCGAAACATGACTATTTTGCAAAATAGACACGATGTCCCCTTCAAGTATAATAGATTTTCTGCCACAGGTTGCCCCCAAATGTCGGGGGTGTCGATGCAAAAAGCAGGTTGCTGAACCTGCTTTCAACATTTGTTTATACGCATGGACAATTTGCCAAGTTGCGGTGATGATGCTCGCTCGTCAGGCAAATATCAATTCAACAGGATTACGATCCGCGTTGTGGATTGACAATCTCCGGCTCAGGCGTGACAAGCGGCGCTTCGGGGACATCAAAGCGCACCGTATCGATAATCGCCTGCAATTCTTCGCTGGCGACATCCATCGCTTCAATCGGGTCGGTGAACATGTAAAAGACAAAGTTGATGCCGCCTTCTTGGACACCAGCGAACCAACCGCGTGTGTCCGCGAGTTCGGGGCAGTCCACCGCCGCGAATTGGGTGCCGACTGCGGGCAACAAACCGACGCGATAACTGCGTCGCAAATCGGTGCCGATGTTGCAGCCTTGCTCGACAATCGCCAAGCGTAACAAGCGCAAGCCGTCTGCCCACAGGTCAACCTCGGCGGCTTCAGCCTCGAATGGATTGCCCGGCGTCAGATTGGGAAAACCCCACAACAGGACAATATTGCCCGTGCCGCCGGTCACCGGCCCGGAGTAGACCGTGAACGGTATGCCGCGCAGGTCGCCAATATCGTTCAATAAGAGGATGTCGCTCAACGGCGCGTCCCACCCGGCAGGCAGATCAATCGTCAGGGGTGGGTCAATCGCTTCGCCGAGCGTCGCATCCAATGTGATGACGACGGGCGGCTCTTCGGGCGTCGTCGTGGCGAGTGGCGTTGCCGTATCGACCGGGACGGGCGTCTGCGACGGGGCGGGCAGCGGCGTATTCGATGGCACAAGCGTCGGCAGATTCTCCTCATTGCTCACAGCGCTGCACGCCGCCACGAGTAACAGCATACCGGTCATGATGAGATGACGTATGGTCAGACGGTACATAAGATTGTTGCTGTCTCCCTCATGAAAGTAAACGGTCAGGACTTACGCAATAGCGTATAACGATTTGAACCGCAATATCCTTGCTATTCATCACGCTTCCGGCAGCCAACCGAAATCGATGAACAGCTCGCGAATCGGGGCGGGCAGTGGCGGTACGGGACGCGCAATGACGACGAGACGTTCGTCGTAATTGTTGATGCTTTGATTGAATGTACCGACTGCGCATGTCAACAATGTGACTTGTTCGTGTGTTGTCGGGTATATCGGGCGCAAGTCGTCGAATGCAACGAATTGTATCTCGGTGACGATGTAGCGCCGTATGACACCGTTCTCGCTCATCACGACCGGGTCGCCGAGTTCAAGGTCATACAGGGCCGAAAAGACCGCCGGATTGCCGTAAATATCTTCTGAGTGCCCGCCGAGCACGATGTTGCCCGGTGTATTCAACCATGACGTGCCCTCAAGATGCCCAACTTGTTCGCCAAGCTGCGACACATCCCATGTTGTGCTCGTCAACGGCGCGGTGACAATCGATGTCTCGACGCCAACCGTCGGCAATGTGAGCGACGCGCCTTGTTGTGGCCCGCTTTGCGCCTCGACAACCGGCACAACCATGAAGATGCTGATGATGAGCATACTGACAATCAACCGGAAATTCGTTCGCATACCAATACTCCTGTTCTTATCAATTTATCTTACGCAAACAAGCTCGTCGTTATCGCCATCGCCGACAGGTATTCAGCCGATTGGCTTCTCAGTATGTCAGCTCATCGAGTTCAGGTGCTGAGAAGCTGACCATCTGATCGCTGAACGAATCTTTGGCACAAGTTGATCGCCACGTTCAACGCATCGCTCATGACTCAACGACTACAATCCTCAGTCCTTTTCACGCAGTCCTGAAAACAGCCTATCACAAAACACACACTTTGTATTGACAAAAAGGTGAACTTTTTCGCAACATTTTTAGGTAATCTGCGCCTTCGGTAGCTCTTGACTGCGTAACACGAGTTATCAAAATATCAGTGGATGTTTGAACATCTGGCGGCACTTTTTTAACACACCGTGTGGCATATTGAAAGCAAAAGATAAAAATTATCCAACTGCCAAGGCGTCATAAAGATGTACGATGATGAACAAGTTGCGTGTTTTCCTTAGGGGCGCAGCACGCTGGGACGGGTACATGATCGCGTGGAGTCAGCAATTATGTCCAAACCCCGCCCCTACCGCGCATAGATACTGCGGTTACCGCGCATAGATACTGCGGTTACCGCGCGTAGACACTGCCCTACGGAGGGGACTTGTGTGGTGACCGTTTCGCCTTTTTCTCCCCCTCTCCATGTGTGGAGAGGGGGCCGGGGGGTGAGGGTTTTGTTGAAAACAGGCTTCACGCTATCTTGCGTAGCTGCCAGCACGCCCTGCCCCTTGAAAGCGTTACGTCGCGAATTCCGCGTCTTTGACTAAGCGAACGGCGTAGACGAATATCACGGCGCCGATGACACCGACGATGATGCTACCGACCAATGGAATGTTGCCGATGCCGCCAAAACCGACCAGACCAAGCACGATACTCCCTACAATGCCCCCGGCGATCCCCAAACCGATGTCGCCGAGAATGCCGTAACCGCGCCCGCGCAGCAATCGCCCAGCAATCGTGCCGACAATCATCCAAATGATGAGCGGGATAATCAACCTCGTCAGCGCAGACACAATCCACAAGACCACAAGCAGCGCCACAATCCCAATGATAATCGTCACCAGCCAATGTTGTTGGCTATCGTTTGAACTCATGTTACTCGACTCCCAAAATGCGTTCTTTCGTTCGTTTCACTAATCTATACGGCGTGATCGATGAAAAGTTGCAGACAATTTGTCACCAGCGACAATTGGACGGCAACTCATTCGGAAAATTGCCCGTCCGCATTTTGTTTGCCGCCAAATTAGCCGCGCTAATCCAACAAAAGTTGCAGACCTTAATCGATTATTCGCGTTACATTCGGGTGAAAAGTGAACATTGTAGTCTCAATGGCAATGCGTCATTATAGTCAACGCTGTATGCAACAAAGGAGAAAGTTCGTATGACTCATATCATCACAAGTCTGTGCCTGCGGGATGGCGCCTGTGTCGAAGTGTGCCCGGTCGAGTGCATCGTTCCCGGTCAACCGGAGAATGAGTGGCCGTGGTATTTTATCGACCCGGACACCTGCATCGATTGTGGCGCCTGCATCCCCGAATGCCCGTATGAAGCCATCTTCATCGAAGAAGAAGTGCCCGATGCTTATGAATTGGCGCCGGGTCAAGAATATATTCCGTTTGACACCAAAACAAAAGTCACTGCTGAAGGTGGCGAAGTCATCGACCTGACGGAAGATATTCAACCCAATTACGACTTCTTCATCGACGGGCCGGGCTACGACGCACTCGGTTAAATTGCAGTCATCACCATTTTCAATCCCCCGCCTCCTCGCGGGGGATTGTCATTGCCCCACTTGCCCGAACGAATCGACGCCTCAGATTTGCTCGGTGTCTTGTCGCCACAACATCATCGCCTCGCCGACGAGCGGTTGCGCGACAGACAGCAGCACCGTGCCCCTCTCGCCGACAAACGCTTTCGCTTTTTCCAACGCCTCTGATAAATGTGGCGCATATTCGACATTGTCGTGAACTTGCCGCGCCGTCGCGAGCGCTGTCTCCGCATTCGGGAAATGGATGTTGGGATTGGCATCGCTCTCCGTGAGAATCAATTGCCTAGCGTGCGGTGCGAATACGCGATACACCGCCGCATAATCGCGGTCGCGCGGCACGCCGAGAATGATGCTCACCGGCGCGTACAAATTGTTGATCATGCTGTCGAGAAAAGCCTGCGCCGATGTGGGGTTAATCGCGCCGTCAATATAAATCGCGGGCGTGTCTTGTAATTTTTGCAAGCGTCCCGGCCATTTGACATCGGCGAGACCGGCGCGGATACGTGCCACATACTCCGGCGAGGTGTGGGGGATGCCTTCGAGCCGACTGTGAACATTGCCCGCGCCGATGACGGCGAGAGTCGCGTTGGCGACTTGATAGCGCCCGTGCAACGAGACCTCGACTTCGCCATAACGACCGAGCCTCATGCGGAGTCCCTTCTCGGTTTCGCCGATGTATTCGCCCATATCTGCCGGGGCAATCCAATTGAAGGCCGCGTCTTTGGCGTCAGCTTCGCGTTGCAAGACTTCCATCACAAGCGGGTCTTGCGGCAGTGAGTAGGCCGTGCTGTATGGCTTGATGATGCCCGCCTTGTGCCACGCGATGCGGTCGAGTGTTTCGCCGAGATATTGCGCGTGCTCGACGATGATCGGCCCGAACAACGACAACTCATTCGGCACGACGGCGATGTCATCATAACGTCCACCACGCCCGACTTCCAAGACGGCCACATCGACGCCTTGTTCATCGAACCATTGCAGCGCAATCGCGAGAAAAATCCCCTGTGGGCTGATGTAACGGTCGCCGCTCAATGTGTCTTCGATACGGTCGATTTCCGGCGCGAGATCGCTGAGAATGCGGAACAAATCATCGGGCGGAATCGTGCGGCCATCGATGCGGATGCGTTCGTACCACGAGACGAGATGGGGACTCGTCATCATGCCGACGCGATGACCGAGATGCTGCAACAATTTAGCCGTAATCGCCGTGATCGAGCCTTTGCCTTTGCTGCCGGTGACGACGACGTATTCGCGTTTGGTTTCGAGAAGATGATGCGCGGCGAGAAGCCACTGCGTCGGTTTGGTGTCGCGGCTGATTTCGTCGAGGCCGCGTGGTTTGTCGCGCAACTTGCGCATCGAGCGAAAGATATAGGTGATAGCGTCGGCTTCGTTGTCAAATCGCATGATGTGTCCTCAAAAAACAAATGCTATTAAACTGCAAAGTCGCAAAGGACGCAAAGAAAAGATTTATCCACAAATCAAAAACCGCCCCCATCAGATGGAAGCGGTCGGGTTGACGAGTTAATTCGTCGGGTTATGCTTACACAGAGACGACTGCGCTAGCTTGCAGTCCCTTTTTCCCCTGTGTGATTTCAAATTCGACCGTCGCGCCTTCGTCAAGCGAACGATAGCCGCTCCCTTGAATCTCGCTGTGATGGACGAACAGGTCTTCGCCATCTTCTTGTGCGATGAAGCCGTAACCTTTTTCATTATTGAACCATTTGACGGTTCCACGTACTCGTGTCATGTTATTCACTCCTGAATAATTGGGTTTGCCATAGTCTTCTATACACAATCATCGTGTACCCGATTAATTCAGGGTGCTAACGGTGTTGTTGTTCGAGAGGATGCCGTTGCGTTTTTTACCACAGAGTATCTTATTCTCGTTGAGGACTGATGGGTGCGTTACCACTGCACCAAATGTAGGTGAGGCGAAAGTACCTCATGATTACCACATTGCACCTAGATCATAGCATGGGTTGATAGATTAAGCTACCCCCAATATTTAGCCGCAGTCTTTTGAGTCTCGCACCAATTTCGGCTATACTTATTGCAACGCACATCATTGTGTGGGGGCGTGGCGTGCTATGCCCAGTCACACCGAAATGAGAGATTTTGTAAGGATGCTCTGTGGAAAAACGAATTGTTGAATTTATCCGCGCCCTACGCGCATCAGGAGTCCGGATTTCGTTGGCCGAAAGCCAAGATGCACTAGAAGCGATTGACATCATCGGCGCACTCGACCGCGGGCAATTTCGCTCGACGTTGAAGACGACACTCGTCAAAGAAGTGCGCGACCATGACCGCTTCGACGAAATGTTCCCGTTGTTCTTCGGCTCGAATCGCCCGCCGATGTGGAATGTGCCGCAAAATATGTCGCCCGAAGATCAACAAATGTTACAGCAAGCCTTGCAAGCCTTGCAGGGGGACTCGCAAGCGCTGCAAGACTTGATGAATCAATTGATGCAGGGGCAGCCGTTTTCGCAAGAACAATTGGAGCAAATGGCGCAGCAAGCCGGTTTGCCGATGGGTAGCGACATGTATCAACGCCGCTGGTTTGAACGCCGGATGCAACGGCAGGCGCAAATGCAGCAGATTCAGCGCACGATTGAGCAGTTGCTCAACCGTTTGCAGCGCATGGGCATGGATGACGAAGCGTTGCAACAACTTGAGCAAATGCTGCGCGAAAATATGCAGGGCTTGGCCAACCAAATTTCGGATTTTGTCGGCGCACAACTCGCCGAGCAAATGGCGAATCAAGAGCCGCAGCCCCAACCCGACTTGATGGATGTCCCACTTTCACAACTCAGTGCGGATGAGGTCGAGCAAATTCGCGACGAAATTCGTCGCCTCGCGGCGCGTTTGCGCAGCCGGGCGGCCTTGCGACAAAAACGCGCCAAAGCCGGCACCCCCGACCCGCGCAAAGTCATGCGCACCAATATGCGCTATGGCGGTGTGCCGCTCGAACTCAAGTTTCAAAAGCGGCATGTCAAACCGAGCCTCGTGCTGATTTGCGATGTGAGCACCTCGATGCGTTATTGTGCCGAGTTTTTGTTGACGCTCATTTACGAATTGCAAGATCAAGTCGCCCGGACGAACAGCTTCATCTTCATCGACGACCTGACGGACATCAGCATGGAATTTGAAGAAATGGAACCGCAAGAAGCCGTGCAAAAAGTGCTGATGGACAATCGTCCCGGTTATTACAACACCGATCTCGGCAACAGCTTGAATACCTTCAACAACGAGAAGATGGGGACGGTCACAAGCCGGACGACGGTGATTCTGCTCGGCGATGGGCGCAACAATTTCAACAATCCTCGCCTCGACATCGCGCAAGAGATGCAGCGCCGCAGCCGCCGTCTGCTGTGGTTTAATCCCGAACCGCCGTCGATGTGGGGCACGGGCGACAGCGACATGTTGGCGTATGCGCCGCTTTCCGACGGCGTTTATCGCGTCAGCACCTTGCGCGAACTCGCCAACGCCATCGATAAAATTTTGGCGGACGGCTGATGTGAACATTCGGACGATTCAGGCCAAGCGAATCTTGACGAAACAAAAGCGCGGTTTTCTCGCTGAGGGCGTTTATCCCTACACGCACACGCTGTCGTGGGCGGCGGGTTGTGGTTTCGGCAAGATTTATTGTGGCGCCTATTGTTATGCGCAGAAGTTGCCGAATTGGTTTTATAATCGCGAGGATGGTGAGGCGTGGGGCGACGCCGTCATCATCAAAGCGAACGCGCCGCAATGCTTAGCGGGCGAATTAGCCAAAGCGCACGACCGTCGTTCGCTGCGCATCTTCATGAGTTCCGTCACCGACCCATACCAACCGCTTGAACGACGCTATCGAATGACGCGGCGATGCCTTGAGGTCTTCGCGCAATATGATGATCTTGATTTGCTCGTCATTCAAACACGTAGCCCACTCGTCATTGATGATCTTGACTTGATTGCGCACATCCCTTATGCGTGGTTGAGTATGACGATTGAGACCGATTGTGGCGATTTGCCGTATGGCCCCAATCGGCGGTCTATCGACAAACGCTTCGCTGCGGTGCGAGCGGCTGTCGATACCGGTGTGCGCACACAGATTGCGGTCTCGCCGTGTTTGCCGTATACCGATACATTCGCCGATAGACTCATCGCGAGTGGAGCGCACAAAATCGTCGTCGATACGTTTGTCGCCGGTGATGGCAGCGCGGGTAAGCGCACCGCCGTGTCGCCGTTTGCGGCGCTGGCCGATTACGAATGGCGCGATGATGACCCGGCACGCGCTCTGCACGACACGTTGCAAGCGAGGGGCGTATCGGTTGGGTGGAGTGTCGATGGCTTTGCGAGTATCGCGCCGCGGCAGGGTCATGACTCAATTGGTGCGAATACAAATCGTCTTTGACTCAATCGCCCATCTGCCGTACACTGCGGTTAGGATTTTTCTTTTCTCATGGGGAGTGACGCATGTTTCTTGATCGGACGATGTTGACGGTGACATCGATAACCGCCCTCGTCGCGGCCTTGTTGTTCGCCCAAGTACGGGTCGCGCAGGGTGCGCCGCTAGAAAAATGGTGGTTGCCTGCGTTGTTGGCCGTTGTCGGCCTTGCGGTCGGTGCGTTGGCGTGGATGGATGAGCGGCTCGAACAACCGGCTGCCGACGAAGCTGAGGTCGCATCGCTGCCGGAACAAGTTGACGCGGCGAGCGAAGAGGCTGTCGCTGCTGATGATCTGACGAAAATCGAAGGGGTCGGCCCGAAGATGTCGGCGGCGTTGATTGCTGCCGGGTTGACGACGTTCGCGAAAGTTGCGGCGGCGAGTGAAGATGAATTACGGACGGCGATTGAAGCTGCCGGGATGTCATTGGCGCCGAGTATCTCGACATGGGCGGAACAAGCCGAACTCGCTGCAAAAGGCGATTGGGATGCGCTCGCGGCGTTGCAAGACGAACTCAAAGGGGGCCGCCGCCAATAAATTGCTCGCCTAATCATGGCAAGCGCTCAATCTTCAATTATCGGCAGCCAATCGCTGATGATGCGGCGTGTCGTCTCCGGGTCATCATGTGGGAAAAGATGCCCGTAGCCCGGCACTTCTTCTAATGTCGCGTTGGGCAGCAGTTGCCGAATACGCTCGAATTCCCGCGATTGTAATGTTGTGCTTGTGCCGCCGCGTATCATCAACACGGGCAGCAAATCGCGTAGCTTCGGGATTTCGCGCCAACTTTCGGTGAAGACGGTCATATAATATTGCGCTTCCCATTGTGGCGACCACGCGAGTTCGACGCCGCCATTCGCCGCCGGGCGGGTGATGCCTTTCGTGTAATGCCACAACAATTCGTCTGGCCAATGTTTGAAGAGCGCTTTGCCGCGCCAATAATCGAAGGCCTCGTCGAGGTTGTCGAAGTGGCTGCGACGGTCGAGTGCGCCTTGCACAAGTGGCAGCCGTTTTTGCAGGCCGATGGCGCGGAAGATTTTGAGCAGCAGCAAATCTCGCGATGGACGAAACACCGGGTCGAGCAAGATGATGCCCCGAAAACGCGCCGGTTCTGCAATCGCCGCGAGCATTGTCGCCACCGCGCCCATCGAATGCCCGATGGCAATCACATCGCTCAGGTTATAGTCGCGCATTCCCGTCAACAAATCGGCGGCCATGTCGCGCCATGAACGCAATTGCTGTGGCGAACCGGCGTCCGGCCACAGCGCACGCGGCGGCAAACTGACCACTCGGTATTGCGCTGTGAATGGGTCGAGCAATGGCTTGTATGTTTCGGGGGGGAAGCCGTTCGCCAACGCGATGTGGATCACCCGTCCGGCGCCGCCGAATTCGTAGATGGGTTGTGGCATGAAGCTGTCTCCTCATGAAAATAAACGCTATTAAACCGCAAAATTGACCCCATCCCTAGCCCCTTTTCGGGGATAGGTTTTTGACGATTGCTCAATGATGGTTCAAGCATGGTGTGGAGAGAGGTCGGGGGGAGGTTAGAAAGCATTCATCCTTAAAGTTGATGCCTAAGATAACACGGGTTTTGTTTAAGGTAATGAACCCGTTTTGCAAAAGAAACACGAAACGATTCAACGCAAAGGACGCAGAGCGATTTTCTCAATATCTTTGCGCTCTTGGCGTCTTTGCAGTTAGATCATTTTTATTTTTTGCTTTCAATGTGCCACACGCTGAATGACATCTGTTATCCAAAACTGACGTTCAGATGCGTACCCCCCTTGTCGAAATCTTCGCTGGATTGAGCTTAATCCGTGTAATACACATCCCGGTCGGTGAAGTCGTCCTGCAAGTCGCCCATTATGTCGAGATACTCATCGCGGGAGATTTCACCGCGTGCATAGCGTTCGCGGGCAATTTCTTCGGGCAAGCGCAACTGGTCGCTTGGCAATCCGCGCTTGCGTTTGATCGGCGGTGTAGTTTCTTGCGCTTGTTGACCAAACAGTATCTTCAACAACCCATAGCCACCACCGATGATAATCGCCCAAAAAATGAACATCATCACGAAACCACCGCCTCCCCACATAAAACTGACATCATGTCCCCAGAACATCGTATTCTCCTTATTCATCTGAGATCATATCACGTTCATATTATGCCTCATAATACCCGGTGGGGTATCTGACAAACATCATCAATCTGTGCCAGTGAATGTCATATATTGTCGTCTGCGCTCAACTGTGTGTGAGTTGAACCTTGCGTAGCAACTGCGCATTGAGTGCGACAATCACCGTACTCGCGGACATGAAGGCGGCCCCAATCGCCGGGGGCAGTGTAAACCCAATCGGCGCAAGGACGCCCATTGCAAGTGGAATCGCCAATACATTGTACGCCGTCGCCCACACGAGGTTCTCTTGCATTTTGCGATACGTCGCTTTGCTCAAGCGGATGATTTTGACAATATCGCGTGGGTCGGAGCGAACGAGGATAATCCCCGCGCTTTCAATCGCCACATCTGTGCCTGCGCCAATCGCAATCCCGATGTCTGCTTGCGCCAGCGCCGGTGCATCATTGATGCCGTCGCCCACCATCGCGACTCGACTGCCATCTTGCTGCAATTGTTTGACCTTCTCGGCCTTGTCTTCGGGTAACACCTCCGCAAAATAGGTATCGATGTTGAGTTCTTCTGCGACCGCTTTCGCAACAGCTTCGCTGTCGCCCGTTAGCATGGCGACTTTGACACCAAATTGCTGTAATTCACGAACTGCTTCATAGCTTTCTTCGCGGATAACATCGGCCAGTGCAAATAGGGCGATGACTTCATTATCATTCACGAGGTACACGACTGTTTGACCGGCGTCTTCAGCGTGGCTTGTGGCGGCTTGTAGTGCTGCCGGAATTTGCCAATCATTTTCTTCTAACAGGCGCGGCCCCCCGACATAATAACGTTGGCCGTCAATTGTGGCTTGTACGCCGCGACCGGAAAGACTATTGAAAGCAGTGGCCGTCGCCGGTTTAACACCCTGTTCCTCAGCCTTTGCGCGGATAGCTTGTGCGATGAGATGTTCGCTATCCCGCTCAATACCAGCAGCGATACGCAGCGCCGCCGTCTCATCGATTTTATCTATTGTCGCAATCGTGACGACTCCCTGTTGGCCTTTCGTTAGTGTGCCGGTTTTGTCGAAAATAATCACGTCGAGGTCTTTCGCGCTTTCGAGTGCAAGACGGTCACGCACGAGTAGGCCGTTGCGTGCGGAGAGAGTCGTTGAAATCGATGTGACCAAGGGCACAGCTAACCCCAAGGCATGAGGACAGGCAATCACGAGAACCGTGACAAGTCGTTGTACAGCCAGCGCGACACTACCGCCGAATATCACCCAGCCATTGAAAGTCAACACACCGGCGATGATCGCCACAATCGTCAACCAAAAAGCAGCACGTTGTGCGATTGTTTGTGCCCGCGACTTGCTTTCTTGCGCTTCTTGTACAAGACGCATGATTCCGGCCAATGCGGTTTCATCGCCGGTTTTCGTCACCACAATCCGCAACGCCCCGGTTTGATTGACTGTACCACCGATGACAACACTGCCAATTTCTTTCAAGACCGGCTTGCTCTCGCCGGTTATCATGGCTTCATTGACCTTGCTTTTGCCATCGATGACTTCACCATCTGTCGGAATGCTACCACCAGGACGCACCAGAACTTTGTCACCAATTTGCAATTCGTTTGTCGCTACGCTTTCGGTTTCTCCCGAAGGCAGAATGCGCTCGGCTTCATCGGGCAGCAATTTCGCAAGTTCCCCCAATGCGCCTTGTGCCTGCCCGACACTCCGCATCTCCATCCAATGACCGAGCAACATGACATCAATCAACGTTGCGAGTTCCCAGAAGAATCCTTCTTCTTCGGGTGCAAAAATGGCGATACCAAGACTATACGTATAGGCTGCCGTAATTGCCAACGAGATGAGCGTCATCATGCCCGGTTGTCGTTCTTTGATTTCTGGCACAGCCATCTGCAAAAAGAGTAAGCCGCCTGTGAAAAATATGATCGTGCCGAACACCGCTGGAATTGCACTGCTGCCAGTGAAGGCGGGTGGGGTGTATCTAAGCCAATTTTGTATTGCTGTTGAGTAAATCAGCAGTGGAATACTCAATATCAGGGCCAACCAGAAGCGGTCTCGCATCAGCGTTGCATGATCGGCGTGCATACCGCCGTGTTGGTGTTCTTGATGTGTGTGACCTTCATGATGTTGCTGTGACATATCGCGCATCTCTCCAAATATTTACCTATAAAATACAAACACCCGATTCGTCGGCTGCTGAGCCAAAATCAGGTGCCACCAGATTGTCTCATCATATACCCCTATGGGTATATACTAACATACCCATAGGGGTATGTCAAGGTGAATTAAAATACCAATGGAGCGAATCAATTTCAATCAATGTTAATCAATGTCTATGAAAAATTCGGATGAGCGGCTTCAGTGTAAAGTTGGTATCGTCATTCGGCTATAGACGCGCTGCTGCGCACTGAGTACAATCGTGGCGCTTTATTCGCGGTCAAGATCGGAATCCGTAACCGTGATACGAACCATCATCAAAAACATTCCCGTTATTCGTCATCTGGCGTTAACATACAAAATCAAGAGATTCGCGGGGAGTTCTTCATTTTGGGAAGAACGGTATCGGGGCGGTGGTCAATCCGGCGTGGGCTCCTACAATCATCTCGCCGCATTCAAGGCGGAAGTCCTCAACGATTTTGTCAACAAGCACGATATTCAAACCGTCATCGAATTTGGTTGTGGAGATGGCAACCAACTGGCTTTGGCGAATTACCCGTCATACATCGGGCTTGATGTGTCGCCATATATTATCGAGCAATGTAAACATCAATTTGCCAACGACCAATCAAAGAGTTTTTACGTTTATCACTCAAAGGCATTCGTGGATCATGCTCAACTATTTCGGGCAGAATTGTCTTTGTCGTTGGATGTCATCTTTCATTTGATCGAGGACGATATTTACCATGCTTATATGACGCACTTGTTCGACGCAGCCGAGAAGTATGTGATTATTTATTCCAGCAATTTTGATAAGCGAACGATGCCCCATGTCCTCCATCGTGAATTCAGCAAGTGGGTCGCCATCCATCGACCGGATTGGGCATTGATTGAACACATCCCGAATCGCTACCCTTGGAATCCTCGAGACAAGCAAAACACATCACACTCTGAATTTTTTATTTACACACAAACCCGTGTGTGATGGGCACAAAACGTTATTATTCGTATGCCTGTTTGCTATAGACGCGCTGCCGCCCTGTGAGTACAATCATCGGCATCAATCGGCTGCAAGTTGGGCGAAATCACAAGCATGACAGCAACACGCAAACCGGACTTCTTCATCATCGGTGCGCCGAAGTGTGGCACATCCGCGATGTATGAGTACCTCAAAGCGCATCCCGACATTTTCATGCCAGCTTATAAAGAGCCGCATTTCTTCGCCAAAGATTTCGTGGGGCAGCGCCACGAACGCTTCCGCAAAGAAGCCGATTATTTTGCGCTATTCAACGCGGCGCATGGCGAAAAACGAGTCGGCGAAGCGTCGGTGTGGTATTTATATTCGCGCTGCGCCGCCGAGGAAATTCGCCGTTTCGACCCCAATGCCCGTATCATCGCCATGCTGCGCAATCCGGTTGACATGTTATATTCGCTCTATCATCAATTGTATTACACGCGCAACGAAGACCTGCCGACATTTGAAGACGCATTGGCCGCCGAACCCGACCGCAAAGCGGGCAAACAGTTGCCGTCAGGGTTATGTATAATGGTCGAATCGTTGTATTATCGTGAAACTGCCAAATTCAGCGAGCAACTTTCGCGCTACTTCAATTGCTTCCCGCGCGAGCAAATGCACGTCATCATCCACGATGATTTACGCGACGACACGCCCGGCGTCTACCGGCGGACACTCGAATTTCTCGACGTAGACGCAAACTTCACAACCGACTTCGCGCCGGTCAACACCAACAAATATTATCGCAACGAACGCATCCAAGATTTCTTGTTGATGCCGCCCGCTTGGATAATGCGACTCGGCAAGGCGATTCTGCCGGTCGCCCGCCCGATTTATTGGAAATTACGCGCCGTCAATCACACCATCGAAAAGCGTCCGCCGATGAATCCCGAATTGCGGGCGCAATTGCAACGCGAATTTTTGCCGGAAGTCGAACGGCTCAGCGAATTGCTCAACCGTGACCTGACACATTGGTGCCGAGTAGAATAAACGGGCGTCCGATGCACATCTTACTTGTCCCTTCATGGTATGCGACGCCGACCAATCCGATACGCGGCAGCTTTTTTCGCGATCAAGCGCGGGCGTTACAAAAAGCCGGGCATCGAGTCGGCATGTTGATTCCGCCGACGAAATTGCGTTCATGGCACGGCCTCGCGGAGGTGCGACGGTATTGGCGGCGCAGCAATGACGACATTGACATTGCGGACGATGAAGGCATCATCATCTATCGTATTCCGTGGTGGGGATGGCTACCGAGTTTATGGCCGGTTAAACGCGGCGAACTCGCGCTCAAAATATTCGACCGCTATTGCGATGAAGTCGGCCAGCCGGATGTGCTGCACGCGCACAGTATCTTGTATGGTGGATACATCGCCGCCTACATCGGGCAACGGCGCAACATTCCTGTTGTGCTCACCGAACACTCGACGAATTTCCTCACGAACAGTATTCTACCCGACCAGAAACGCATTATTCGCTCGACCTTGCGTGATGTGGCAAAAGCATTTGCTGTCGGGCCGGCTTTGGCTGAGGCCGTACAATCTTTTACATCCGCACACGATGTCGGCGTTATCTGGAATATTGTTGACACAGAATTTTTTGTACCTGCCGCGCAGATCACACCAGCCGACACGTTCTCACTTTTGATGATTGCTAGCCTGACGCCACGAAAAGGACACGACATGTTGCTAGCTGCATTCCGGCATGCATTCCACAAACAAAATGTTACCCTGACGATAGTGGGTTCTGGTTATCATGGTAAACGTTTGGAACAATTACAAGCTCGAATCGCTGACCTTGAATTACAAAATCAGATCGAATTATTGGGATTGGTCTCGCGTGATGATTTGCTCAGCTTGATACAACAATGTCATGCGTTGGTTTCATCGAGTTATTCTGAAGGCTTTGGTGTGACACTCATCGAAGCGATGGCGTGCGGCAAGCCGGTGATTGCGACGCGGTCGGGCGGGCCGGAACATTTTGTCGATGAGGCGACCGGCATTCTCGTTCCGGTCGGTGATGTTGATGCGATGGCTGATGCGATGCGGCGAATGCGAGACACCTATCAACACTATGCGCCGGACAAGATTCGCGCTGCGTGTATAGAGCGTTTTAGTGAACAGGCGATTGTGGAACAATTGGTGTCGGTGTACAAGCAGTTGCTTGAAGAATGACAGCATCCATCATATATGGAGTGATTTATGCAGCATGAGCAGACTATACCGGGACCCGTGGTCATCGGCGGTGTGGGTGGCAGC
This sequence comes from Chloroflexota bacterium, assembly GCA_003695675.1. GTDB lineage: Bacteria > Chloroflexota > Anaerolineae > Aggregatilineales > Phototrophicaceae. The sequence continues at coordinate 507 of RFIA01000333.1, read as the reverse complement.
GGAACTCGTGTCGTCTCGGAGATGATGATTGCCTTGGATTATTATATGGGTAGCTACTTGAATGAAGCGCTCGACAACCTCTGGTTTTTGGTGTTTTTTAATCAACCAGAATGGTACTTTGAAAACGCTGCCAATAATCCCGCCGAGATTGACCGGGTGCTGTCATTCTTTGAACGTGCCATGCGAGAAGGATTAAAGCCGACGCCGAAAAATTTTATGCTGATTATGAGCCGGTATTTGAGTTTCTCGAAATATATTAATTTGAATAGGCCGGTCAGTATACGCCACGACAAAAGTGGTCAGCGTCGTATTCAACATGGTCTCTCGTTGAATTGGCAGCGATTCGTCGCCATGTTGGGGATGTTGCACGCGCCACGACCATCTCCTGACCGGTATCGCGGTTGGGGTTGGAAGAATCCCATCAGCCAAATCTATCTCCCCTATATTTTGGAGCGTTTCGGCGACGACATGAAATATATTCAGGTTATACGGCATGGCCTCGACATG
>RFIA01000332.1 GCA_003695675.1 Chloroflexota bacterium | reverse complement strand
TAGCGGTAAAATCTGTTGCAAGATGGGATTCATATCCATCGTGAGATCGTCACTGCGGGCGAGCATCACTTGCGCCTTTTCGCCGGATGTCCCCGCGAGCACAACGGTGTGTACTTCGCGCACGAGTATGCCGGTCAACATGCGGACTTCATCTATCGGACGCCCATCGAAGGCGACCTTAATCAAGCGAAAACCGTCATACTGCAGAGCGTCCGCGAGCAACGTCTCGGCTTCATAGGCGAGCAATTGTGAGCGGGCGGCTTTATGTGCTTGCCGCGTCTCTTTGAGTTCGGCGCGTAACTTTTCGAGATTGGCTTCGAGTTCGTCCGCGCCACAATTGAGCGCCGCCATCAAACGATTGACAACGGCGTTCTTGATGTGGTAGTCCGTGACAGCGCGTGCCCCACAACGAAATTCGACGCGCAACTTGTCGCCACGTTTTTCGCTTTTGATGATTTTGATGAGGCCGATTTCGCCGGTATGCGCGACGTGTGTCCCGCCACAAGCCGTCATATCAAAATCCGCCACATCGATGACGCGCAGGCCATCGGTCAACAACTTCTCTGGCATCTTACGAATGCGCACAGCTTCGGCGTCGTCGGGGCTGATGATGCGCACGGTCACCGGGCGATTCGCTTGCACGATTCGATTGGCGAGTGTCTCCGCCTCAAGCAGCGCTTGCGCCGATAAATTGTTGCGGTCGAGGTCAATCGTGACGCTGTTCGCGCTGAGATGAAAACCGACGGTGTTGGCGTCCGCCGTTTGTACGAAAGCCTGCGTCAAAATATGCTGGCCGGTGTGATGCTGCATGTGGTCGAAGCGCCGCGCCCAATCGACCTTGCAGACGGCTTCATCGCCATCTATATCGCCATTGAGAATATGCACGACGCGCAAATCGTTGTCGTCGGTGAAGACATCAATCACATTGGCGTCGTTGATGAAGCCGACATCGTGCGGTTGGCCACCACCGGTCGGGTAGAAATACGTGCGGTCGAGAATCACCGCCGGGTGGTCGTCGTGTGTGCGCCGTTCGATGATTCGTGCCGTGAAATCGGTCGTATACGAGTCGGTGTAGTATAAGCGTTCGGTCATGAAAGCCTCTTGAAAATAGACCCGATCAGTTACTTGTTGGGATTGCCTCGATAATGGCATCGATATGGTCGCTATACTGACCGGCACGATAGGATCATTCAACGCTCGGCTAATTCGCCGAGCAGCCACTTGTGGTCGCTGATAAGACCGGCGATGAGCGCGGCATCGGCGTCGGCATCCGGTTCAAGTGCGGGTGTGCCGGGTTCGGTCGGCAGCCACTGTGCAAAGTCGTTTAATTCAAGCTGCCCTTCAGCGAGAGCGACAATGTTCTCAAGCGCGGTTTCGCGCTCCCACGTCACACGCAAACCATTGACGGCGAGCATCATCACCGCGCCGACTGTCGCCGTGCGTTTGTTGCCGTCTGCAAACGGATGATTACGCGCAATCGAATGCAGCAGCGCCGTCGCTTTCTGTTCGAGCGACGGATAGGCATCTTCACCGAAAGCCGACGATTGTGGCCGCCCGACCGCCGCCTCCAATAAATCCATGTCCCGGACTTTGCGCTTGCCATCGACAATTGTGTGAATTTGCGCTTTGCCGGGGAATTGCTCGTTGATATAGATGAGTTCGTCCGCCGTTAGATAGCGCACAGCGAGCAAATTACCGTCATCGTGCGCGGCGAGATAAGCGGCGATGGCGTCTCGTGTGATAGCCGCGAGATCGCGTTCCTGTCGCTTACCGAGCGCTTGTAATTTGCGCATCGTCAAATCATCCACCGTGTACATGATATGATTGCTGCGGATGATATTCAACCGTTGCGAAACCGCCGCGATGATGCCGTCGCGGTCGGTGTACGTCGCGTAATGACGATGGCGCGTGTTGAAGATTTCGATATACGTATGATACAAATTGTGCGAGGTATGCCACTCGATGAACAAACTATCCTCGTGTCCGGGCACATTGAGCACGAGACTGAACATTGATGTACGCGGCACGACATCGACGGTATCGGGATGAAAGCGCAATTCTACGGCGACATCATCGAGGCGATTGGCCACTTCTGCCCAATTAGGATGCCGCCGCAAGATGCGATATTTGTCGATGATTTCGTCCCACATTGCCATAAACTTCACCCTCCGGCCCCTTCTCCGTAAGCAGAGAGGGGGAGTCGCTTTTGCGCATTCATGATTGTTTATTCTTTCTGTGTATGCTCGCCCAACCATGTGGCGATGGCTTCGACCTCGTGTAAGTTCTGCGCGATTTCAAGGACGTATTGCTGCATCACCGCGTCATCCCATGTCGGTCGCAGGCCATTGACCATCAAAAAGCGCGTCGTTGCGGCGGTGGCAGTACGCTTGTTACCATCGAAAAACAGATGATGCGCCGCAAGTGCGTGCAGCAACGCCGCCGCTTTGTCGAGCAGAGTCGGGTAGGCTTCATGCCCGAAGGCGCTCAACATCGGGCGGGCCGCCGCAGCGTGCAGCAAATGCCGGTCGCGTACATCCGGCGCACGCCCCAAGACATCTTCGGCGATGCTATAAAAGTCCGCCGGTGTCAGATAATAGATTCCGTCGCTGTTGATGGGCATAGTAAAAACGAAATGATCTCGATAAAAGATGTTGTATTTTACTCGTTAGCCAAGTTAAATCAAACCGTAGCAGTTATGAATTACAAGGATAGTGTCCCACGCTCCCAAATAACTCGCGATCAATGACTCGCTCTATCATATTAAATCGCAGAAGAAACTCTGTGACTCGACCTACTGCCGTGAGTGGTTCTATCCGCACGCCGTTTAATTTGAAATGATCTGACCAATTGTGTTTGCGTGGATGAAAAAGCATCGTCAATTCATTCGTTTCAGGATCAAGAGAAGCGATATCGCTACCTTTATACGCATTACAGTCTGGGCAGCTTAGACACAAATTGTCACTCGTCGTCTTACCCCGATGTTTCTCAGCGATAATATGATCGATCTCAAATGTGAAGAAATAATCATCCTGCTGAATGCGACAATACTCACAGCAGTTTCCTGCACGCTCAATGACTTCACGGCGCAATTCAGTCGGTACGTGCGTCATACATCACCGATTTTTTGACGCGCACGCAACTTAAGCCGGCTCATGAAGCGATTCATACGCAGGAATTCATCAAGTTCGGCCTGCTCTTCGGTCGAGAGACCATGCTGACGATTTTGCTCAAGCAATGCACTTAGCCGCGCTTGCAATTTCTCCGGTGGTTTGAAGGCAATAATCTGTTCCGGTGTCGGTGCTGAGACCAAAAAATCAATGATCTCATCGTATATAGTTTCGGGCGGGACGACAGACATACAGCAAGCTCCTTATCATGCTTCATTCGCATTATACACAATCATCGCTACGAAGATAAAGCGCGAAGACAAAACAGGGCGTGTCGCCACGCCCCTACGATTGTGGATACAGATTAGCTTACAACACCGGGTTGGTCAGCAATGTATAGGCGACGAAAGCCGGGCCGCTGCCTTCGGGCATGATGATACTGAAGACCTCGCTATTCGCGCCGTTGATGAACGGCAACGTCACCGTGCTACCGCATGTCAGCGTCGGATTTTGCGGCAAGCCCCAACGGACGAATTCGCTGCCCGGCCCGTCACAGATGAGCGTCAGGCTGAATTCACGATAATTATTTGGCGGGCGCAAAGCGAGATTGACGATGTTGAGTTGGATGCGATCTTCGCGGTCACCGGCAGGATACGAAATCACATCGCTGAATTGACCGGACTCATCGCGGTCGAATTCAATCAGGTGTATCGGCACGTCGGGCGGCGCGACCGGTGGCGGTGGCGCTTCAATGGGCAAGGACGCGCAATCGCCGCTTTGTGCGACGACCGTCCCAGAAATCCAAGCGCGTTGCCCATTGATGTCCACGCCGTACCAACCATCGCCGCTCTGCACGACGGGGTTCATCACCGCGCCCGGATTGAGGTAGGAGATGAT
>RFIA01000331.1 GCA_003695675.1 Chloroflexota bacterium | reverse complement strand
GACTTACGCAGTTGAGAAATCCATCAAGCAACCAGAGCATAAATTCTCCGCACGTAGACATAGCGGTATCCGGCTGCCACAAAGCCAAGTACCCTGAAGAGTACTGTATTTGATCGAATACCCCCAAATAACCCCTTTAGTGGGTTTGGTATTTCGGTAGCCGGATGTTTGAACATCGGGCGGCATGGTGCAAGATGCCCGATTGCGTAAGTCTTGGATTCTTGCGTTATGGGCAGAGCAATACGCTGAAAGGTTGATGGCTGATGCGTACCCAATGTGAGCAACAACCTTCGGTTTATTTTCAATATCACGTCAATTAACAATCAGCGTACACTCCGAATTTAAGTCCGTTGGTCAATGGTCTGTTGTCGGCAATTTTGATTTATGATACGCTAAGTTGTATCATCACAATGTTATAACATTATGGCAGTTATGTAGAAAGGCACGTCTATTGCATCTTGAATTTAGCGCATCATGATTGCGGGCAGCAGGTTTAAGTAATGTCTCTCCAAGTCCGATGCCGATGAACCACCCCTGCTGCGTTACCTCACCAGGCATCACACCCCGCTAATGTTGACAGCAAATAAATCAGTAGGAGAGAATATTCATGAAAAAGTATCATTTGTTTGGGATATTCACACTCATGTCGTTGTTTGTTATCTTGATGGGTGTTGGCTTCAGTCTTGATGTCAACTCAGCACACTCTGCTCAAACAGATATGTCGGCAGATGAAGCAGCCTGTTTGAGTTTGTTGGATGTACGCGACCTCGTGATTGTCGATGCCAAAATTGTTGTTAGCGATAGCGAAACATATTGTCGCGTGTCTGGTATTACGGGGCAAATTCATTATGCTGTAAAATTGCCAGTTGCCGAGCAATGGAATGGACGTTTCTTGATGAATGGTGATGGCGGGCACGATGGTGACATTGACCTTGTGAACTTCACGGGGACAGATACAACTGGCTATGCTGTTGCCAACAGCGATATGGGGCATTCACGAGTCACAGAGCCGGGATCAACATTCGCATTCAACAATCGACAAGCGGAAATCGATTACGGTTATCGCGCTGTGCATACAACCGTGTTGGCAGCTAAGCACCTCATCCAACAATTTTATGGTCGCCCACCCGATTTTTCGTACTTCGATGGTTGTTCAACCGGTGGTCGGCAGGCGGCGGTTGAAGCACAACGCTATCCAGACGATTTTGATGGCATCGTCGCCGGTGCGTTATTCAATAACGCAATAGAAATCGCGATGGAACAAGTATGGAGTAGCGCCCTTTTTATTCGTGATGTAGACGGCGACGGCGTTGGTTTCGACAACTTAATCTCACAAGAAGATATTGATGCGTTAGAGGCGACGGTTCTCGATGCAGTTGATGTGTTGGGGAATGATCGTATCCGCGATGGCGTGGTCAATAACCCGCTAGCGGCCAGCGAAGTCTTCACAGAAGCTGATATTGATGCGTTCGGTGAAGCCCGCGGCTTGACGGATGGGCAGATTCAAGCTATCAAAGATGTGTATGCTGGGCCACACGATTCAACAGGACAAAACCAATGGTATAGTGGTAAGCCAATCGGCACAGAATATGCGTGGGGTTTCTACGTCATCCCAACCGAAGCACCATTCCCCGATGGCAATGGCATGGTGCCCTTCCAAACCGGCTTCTCGGCCACATTCGTCAACGAACTATGGTTTGAACATGACCCCGGTCGCCCGACAGCAAATCCGCTAGACCCCTCGCTCTTGCCGGGCGAAGGCGAATTTCGTTGGATCGATTTCGATTTTGATCGCAACACCCCCACCGGTGGAACAACCAATCCAGTGGTTGGCCCGTGGAATCCTGATGATGGTGGCGCGTTCATGCGCGAAATTTTGAATGGTTCAGAGACCGATTTGACACCCTTTCTCGTCAATAATGATGCCAAATATCTGATCTATCATGGTTGGGGGGACGGTCTTATCCCCGGTGGCCCGACCGTTGATTACTATAATGGTATTGTCGCTGACACATTTGGGGGTGATGTTGAGGCCGCCTCGAATAATATTCGCCTGTTTATGGTACCCGGTATGGGACATTGTGCGGATGAGTTTGGCACCGGCTCGGCCAGCGAGTGGGACAAGCTCGCGCCTTTAGTCGAGTGGGTCGAAAATGACAACGCACCCGACTCAATCGTCGTGACACACACCAATAGCGACGGTGTTGTTGACAATGAACGGATTATCTGCACATGGCCGTTGCAACCAACCTACATCGGCCCGATGGACGGGGCTGAGAATGATCCGGTCAATTGGGTCGCGTCGAACTTTGAATGCCAACCGCAAGAAGAATAACACCACCAGTTCAACAAAAGGATCGGGGCGATGTGATGTCGCCCCCTAGTGATTTCAATGTCTTTTACAAAATTTGTTACGATACTCTTGTTAAGCGCAACAATGTCCCTTATCGTGGGTTGCGACGCACTGCTAACGGCAATTTCTGAAAGTGCCACCACAATAAGTTCCCCTACCGATTTTGATGCCAATATTTTCCTTCGAGAGTTACGCGCGCTCGGCGCTGCCGGTGAACAGGCCGGTGAGATTTCGCAACCGTTCTTCGCCGTCACCGGTCAATTGATCCGAGTAGATACCGAAACTATCCAATTGTTTGCATATCCTGATGAGCAGGTGGCTGCTGAAGTTGCCTCACAAATTTCACCGAACGGATTTACGATTGGTACCACGACTGTCGATTGGTTCGGTACACCTCATTTTTATCAACATGGTCGATGGCTGATTTTATACGTCGGCGATAATTACGAATTGACTTTAATTTTAGAGCGTATTCTCGGCGCACAATTTGCTGGTGGTGTAACACCGCCCGAAATTTGATACACAATTCTCATCGTGGACGATTGCCATCCGCCTATGTCTTAATATAAAGATACAAGACTTACGCCCTGACATCCATCACGTCGATACTCGGTCAAAAACATCATCCCACATCATAAGCAAATTGTGGTAGGCTTGAGGTCGCCCATTTCGCTGAACAGGACGATGTCATGTCATCCAACCGTTCACAACTCGACCACGAATACGACGCGCTCTATCAGTCCGGCATTGAAGCGGCAGAGAACGGTGATATGACGTTAGCGCGGCGTTATCTGAATGCAGCCGCCGCGCTCGACGAAAACAACAAAAAAGCGTGGCTTGCGCTCGCCCGCTATGAATCGAATCTCGAAGCCAAAGCCCAATATTACGAACAAGTCATGCGCATCGACCCGGACGACCCGGTCGCCCGTGCTTATGTCAAACGACAATATCATGCTGCTAAACGCGCTGACTCGCAGGTATGGTATCGACGGCGCCCCGTGATGCTCATCATGGCGGCGATGATGATGGGCACAATGATGATGGTGATGGTGATTTTGTCGCGTCAAGATAATGCCCCGATGACGACAGAGGCTATCGTCTCGTCAACCCCGCGCTTGACCGAACGACAGTTGGGCAATGTTGACCCGGCGACTTCAACCGCATCGGCGACGGCGACGCTTGCAACGACCGACACGCCAAGCGCGACGCATACAGCGACGGTCACCGATACATTGACGCATACCCCGACTGCCACCGCCACAAATTCGCCGACGGCGACACATACTTCGACACGCACGGCAACCGCAACGAATACACCGACCAACACCCCAACAGCGACCGATACACCGACCAACACCCCAACAGCGACCGATACACCGACCAACACCCCAACAGCGACCGATACACCGACCAATACCCCAACGGCGACCGATACACCGACCAACACCCCGACGGTGACGCTGACGCCGTCGCCCACGGTTTATATGGACGACCTGATGAACACGATGATACCGTCGATTCCCGATGCGTTGTCCGAAGCGCCGCCCACGCTGTCAACGGTCATGCCGACGCCGACCCCGAATCGGGCTGACGAACAAAGCGGCCCGATGTCCTTCCCCCCATCAAACACACCCGCGGCAAAGCGCTATCCACAAAATCACACCGCCACGACTGAAACGATGTTGTCTTTGATCCCTACCGCAACGACTGTTGGTTAGCTGTTCTCGGACCTGTACCTTGAATCGTTTTGTTTTTCTTGGTGTCTATGGCGTCTTGGCAGTTCAGTATCGCTTCGTCATGGCGCATCAATCACGATCATTTCGGGACTACTCCACTTACCCCAATTGCCACTGGCATCACGGGCGCGGATGCGCCACAGCCAAACGCCATCGGCCAATGTGTCGGTGACGAGCGTCGTCGTTGGCGCGGCGACGCTGTGCGTTTGCGCGACCGATGTGTTGAATTTTCGCGAAATGTCGATTTGGATTTCGTATTCCGTCGCCCAACTCAACGGATTCCATGTCAAAGTCGGGGTGAGCGTTGTGAAGCGATTCAAAATCGGTGATGAACGCTCCGGCGAGATGACATTGAGTGTCTGCACCGGACTCCATGCCGACGCATTCCCGGCGCGGTCGATGGCGCGAACTTGCCAGAAGTATGTTGTCGGCAGCAACGCGCTTGGTGGTTTGTACTTATTCCGGCGCACCTCAATCGTGAACACCGGCGGATTGACCGTGTCCAGCCGCACTTCATACATGACCGCATCTTTGTTTTTATTCCATCTGAGCTGCGCCCGATTATTTTCGACGGTTCCACCATTCGGCAATGCAATCACCGGGACATCGGGCGGGCTTGTATCAAGCGTGAATTGTGATGCTGCGCTCCAAGCGCCGACCGTCTCAAGCAAATTGCGGCTGCGGACACGCCAGTAATGGACGCCATCGGGCAATGTGTCGGCCACATAAGTTGTGCCTGTCACAATGGCTGTTTGATTGGGAGAATTAAAATTCCTGTCGTCGTCAATCTGCACTTCATAACTGATTGCATTGGCGACCGGTTGCCAACTAAGTGCCGGTGTTGGGTCATTAATGAGTCCATTATTTCCGGCGGCGGTTAGTACCGGCGGCGGTAATGGCGGTGTTGTGATGGTGAATTGGTGGACAATCGTTGAAGCCGAGAACCCAGCGCCGGTGTCCACATTGACACGCCAGAAGTAGTCGCCTTGTGGCAGTGCATCAGTTTCGGGAATAGTGATGATCGTGTTTGCCGCCCCGGGTATCACTTGTGTGAAGACGGTTGTTGAGAAGTCCACCGTCGTTGCGATTTGGAGGAGATAATCGACCGCCCCATTCACGACCACCCAATTGAACGTCGGCGTTGGGTCTGTGAGTATGAGATTGTCACCCGGATCGCTCAATGGCACATCAATGACCGGCAGTGCGCCGAGTTCATGCGCCGAGAAAGCTAAATGCCCGTTAGAACCGTTGTTGCCACCGATCATGATGTAATAATCGAGGCCGGCTATCGTATGCAGATCGATGATTGACGTGCCATTTAAGCCGCTGTTGTCGTCACAAGCCTCCTGTCTCAGGTTGCCCCGTGTGCCTGTCCAAACGGACAAGACCGTATCGTAATCCGATCCTTCTGTGCTCATCTGAATGATGGCGTCGCTAGTCGTGTTGTAGTGGAACCAGACGCTGTGCGTCAAACCACTGCCGCAATCGGGGAATGGATCGTCAAGAGCGAAAGAAGCGAGTGTTGTGTCTTGTTCAACACGATATGGCAGAGGATTGATCGATACCGCTTGATCAAAATCGTCATTTGGCCCCAGCATTGAAGTGTCTATCGTCAATGTGCGAATCGTGCTCCACGCACTCCAATCCCCTTCGCTGTCTTGTGCGCGAACACGCCACCAATATTGACCGTCGGGCAAAGGTGTCATGAGATCGTAAGACGACCCAGCCGGCATATTGGATTGTACCGGCGCATCAAATGTCGCTGTGTTGTCCACCTCTACTTCGTAAAGCACGGCATCGACGACATCCAGCCAATCTAGCGTGGGCGTCTGTGTGAAGATGGTCGCCCCATCCGCCGGTGTCAGCAGAAGCGGCGCATCCGGCGGTGTGGGGATACGCTCAACAATCGTCTCTTCAATCGATGTGTTGTTTGTTGGGTCAACATCGTGCTCGAAACTTGACACGGTGACCTGATTCATGAGTGTGCCCGGTTGTGACGTGAGGACGCTGACCGTCAACGTCGCCGTCCCCCCGCTGTCGAGTGTGCCGAGATCGCATGTGATGACGCCGTTCAGTTCGCCGCAGGTGCCCGCGCCCGCAACCGGCGCGTTCAATGTGGTGTTCGTCGGTAGTTGATTTTCGACGATGATGTTGTTGGCCGCTAGGGCGCCAATGTTGTCGACTGTGATCGTATAATCGACAACAGCGCCTTCCATGATCGGGTCAGCCGAATCGACTTGTGTGACAGCGAGGTCGGTCACAGGGATGCCGTCCGCCGTCTGTACGTCGATGATGACTTGCCCGTTGTCGCTGTCGCCATTCTGATCGGTCACAGAAAACGTAAAGGTGTCGCGCCCCAAGAAACCAGTCTGCGGATTGTACAAATAAAGCGGCTTGGTTCCATTGTCGGCAATCAAAAATAGACCGCCGTGCGATGGTGGTGTCGTGATTAAGAAGATGTAATCGGGGCTGCCGTCGGTCGCGGTCGGCGACAGAACAATCGCCGTGTTTTCGCGGGTGATGAATGCCCCATCAAGAGCGACAACCGGCCCGGTGACATTGAAATCGATCATGCCGGTGTCGGTTGTGCCGTTGGCATCTGTGACGGTGTACGTCATCGTGTCTATGCCGATGAAGCCTATGTTGGGTTCGTAGGTCGGGCTGCTCATCGGCCCAGAAACGAGGCCGTTCGTCGGCCCGCCTTGTATGCTGAATTGATACGGCGCACGCCCACCACTCGCGCTGAAATTAAAAGCAGTGCCGGTCTCAAAATAGACATCGACAACCCGATCTGGCGCGACAAGCTGCGGCGCCACTTCGACCGTGATGATGGCCGTCGAAGTGGCGGCATTGTTGTCGGTTACTTCAAATGTGAATGTATCTGTGCCGACAAATCCGGCATTCGGTGTGTAGGTGATGTTGGGCGCCGTGCCGCTAAGCGAACCGTTGGCCGGGGCGACGGTGACGGCAAAGTTGTAAGGCTGCACGCCATCGACTGCCGACAGCGTGATGGCGACCGGCGTCTCGAAAGCGGTATGCACCGTGTCCTCCACGGCTGTCGGCGGCAGAATCCCGCAGCCGAGAATCGGCGCGGTCAAAAACGGTTCGAACGTAACATTAAAGCCGACAACGCTTGTTCCGATCCCGTTACCTTCACCACTCGGTCCGGTCTCCGACCCCCACCAATTATTGGTCGCTTGTAAGTGACGCGGGGCCTCAACACCACTGGTGGCAGAGTCAATCAAGCAGGAATGCTCAACGATGGGCATTGTGTTTGGTGTTGTGTTCAGTGGGTTGGAGAAGACACTAGCGCCGCGATTGGCGACGTTATCGACGAAAATCGAATCGATAACGTGCGTGTTGCGATCTCGAATGAATAGACCGCCACCGTCTGTGTCGGCATGATTGCCAATCAATGTGACATTGCGCATGGTCATCGGGTCGCAACGATTATAAATCCCACCGCCGGCTGTTGCCGAATTATTCGTCAATATTGTGTCGGTGATGGTCGAGGGTGCGCAAACCCAGATGCCTCCGCCAGAACCGGCGACATTGTTCGTAAAGCTGCCCCCTTCGACAATGAACGATTGGTTTGTATTGGCAGCGTGCGCGACAGCCCCACCCACGAAGAAAGCACGATTGTTTGTGAATGCCACATTGCTCAAGCGAAGTTCGCCGATGCTGTTGATCGCCCCGCCCCTGTCCGTGTTGATATTGGTTGAATCGACCACCCCATTGTTCAATTGCATATCGTTCAACCACAACGACCCGGTCGAATCGACGTGGAACATCCGCATCTGTGGTGTTCCAGCGACATCGCTGCGCATGACCGTCGCGTTGTTGCCAATGATGATGATGCCGCTGGTGATGTTCGGTAGCCCATTGGGGCCATTTGTGTTGTCTACCACTTTGTTGAGCGTATAAGTTGCTCCTGCGGCTAATTCGATGATGTCATCGCCATCACCCGCCGGGCAATTGTCAACGGCTGTGTCCGTATTGGCCGCTTGAATCGCTTCGCCGAGTGTGCAATTACCATTGTTAATGAACGGGAATTCTTGTGCTGTGGTGTCCACAATGATATTGCTTGAATTGACATTGATCGTTATCGTGGCCGTAGCGACAGCCGCGTTCGTGTCCGTCGCGCTGAAGGTGAATGTATCTGCCCCGATGAATCCGACATTCGGTGTGTAGATCACGTCAGCGCCCGCCCCACTCAACACGCCATTTGTCGGCGGTGTCACAATCGCGAAGGTATATGGCGCGATACCACCGCTTGCCGTCAATGTGATAGCAGCCTGTGTTTCGATGACTGTCATATCGATGGTTTGATCGAACGCGATCAGCGGCAATGAGGGACAGCCCGGCGGCGCGGTCAAAAACGGGTCAAAAATGATGCGGTCTCCGACCGGTTCGCCCGAACCCGTCCCTGCCCCCGATGGCCCGTCAATCGCATTCCACCAATTGTTCGTCGCATCGATGATTGTGCCGCCGTTATTGGACGCATCAGTCTCGACACTCGTGCCATTATTCGCGATAAAACAATTGTTGCTGATCTCGACATTGCTGCCACGAATGATGGCGATGCCGCTGCCCGCCGCAGCCGTGTTGTTGACGAACAAATTCTGGTCTGCAACCAGTGAGCCTTCAAATTGCGCGATGCCCGCGCCAAGCGCCTGTGTTGTATTATTCTCGAAACGCGACGTAAAGATGCGAAGCTGACTGTTCGTGGCATCAATCGCGGCCCCACTCGTGCCAATGTCGCTGAGCGTGACATTATTGGTCAACAGGGATCCTTGTAGTTCTAGGATGCCGTTGAAAACACGAATCCCGGCGCCTTCGACCTGAAGCCCATTGCTGATGGTCACATCTAGCAGCGTCAGGTCGCCCCCATCGACAGCTAAAATCCGCCCCTGCACAGCCGGGTCTTTTGTGAGTGTCGCGCCGTGCCCATGAATGGTCATCTGGGTTCTGATACCGGGCAGCATCGTTTCTTGATTGACCCCAATAAACGGGTTGAAGATGTCGGTCAAGAAATATGTGCTGCCTGCCGCGAGATGAATATCGGCGTTGCTGCGTGTATTGGCAAGATTGATGGCGTCGATCAACCCCTGCACATCACCCGGCGCGACTTGCAATTGCGGAATGCCGAAGCGGTCACAAATCGCAGGCGCTGCATTGAGTCCCGGCCCGCCGCCATCTTGTGAGATGCCGGGCACGCCCCACCAATTGTGGCTCAAGTTGACGACAGAACCCGTTCTCGCCTCGACTACTAGATTCGCACCGGTTGTGCCGAAACAATTAAAGTGTATTTCGGCGCTGCCAAAGATTGTCATATCCGCAGAGGCTGAGGAAGGAAACGGCAGATTATTGTCATTGAAAAAGCTATTGAGAATCGTTAGTTCAGCACCAGGATTGCTTTCGATAACACCACCTTCAAACACGGCGGAGTTTTGTTCAAAGACAGTTGTGACAGCATGATAAACGCTGTTGTCCTCGTTATAAATCGCCCCGCCTTCAACAAAGGCATCATTATTCAAGAAGCGCACCTCAAAGGTCGTCAATGTGCCTGCATTGAAGACCGCACCACCGCGTCGTACTGAAGACCCCGTTTGATCGCCCCAATTCTGAATCGTCAAACCTTGCAGCGTGAGGTGTGCTGATGGCCGCACATTGAAGGCGCCCTTGTTATCCGTGCCGACCGGTCGATTGATGATTGTCGCATCAATACCCGCACCGCGGATGATCACACTATCATTGATTGTCAATAAATGGTCTGATGCTAGTGTCCCTGTGAGGTCGAATGTTCCTGCCGGGACTTGAATAATATCGGTGATGTCCGACCGCCCAGCGTTACAATTATCGACGGCGATATTCGCAACTGCCGCGGTATACGCCTCAAGCAGCGTGCAATTACCATTCACTACCGTCGGATTTTCTTCAACTGTTGTGTCCACGATGATCGTTGCCGGTGGTTGTGCGGCGACATTGAGTGTGACTGTGCTGGTGACAGTCGCGCCATCGGCGTCGGTGATGTCATAGGTAAACGAGTCCGTCCCGCTAAAGCCAAAGTGTGGGACATACAGCAGCATCAACTCAGCGCCCGCTGAGTCGCCATTCGACGGCGGTGTAATATTCGAGAGCGTATACGGCGGCAAACCGCCGACAATGTTCAGTGGAATCTCAAGGTGCGTATTGTGCTCGACATTCAGAACCAGATTGTTCGGCGTGAGCGGCAAGACATTGATCGTGACCGTCGCGGTTGAGGTTTGCGCGAGCGCGTCGGTGACTTCATAAGTGAAGCTGTCCACACCTTCAAAGCTGTTGTTCGGCGTATAGGTGATATTGGGCGCTGTCCCGCTCAGACTGCCGTTGGTTGGGGACGATAAGATGTTGAACACAAACGGTTCTGTGCCGCCGCTTGCGCCCAATGCGAAGTCAAGCGTTGTGCCGGGTGTCATCGACAAGATGAGATCGTTGGCGATGAATTGCTCGGCGACCGTCACAGTGATGATGTTGACGGCTTTTAAGCCTGTGTTATCTGTCGCCACAACCGTGAAGACATCTTCGCCGCTGAACCCGGCATTCGGCGTGTAGGTGACATTCGGCGGTGTCCCGCCCAACACACCGTTGGCCGGTGACAAGCCGATTTCGCTTGTGTAAGGCGGTGTCCCATTGGTCGGGTCATTGAGTGTGATTGCGATGGGTTGTTCAAATGCTGTGCGCACCTCTTGCCCCGCGACCATCGGGCAGTTCGGCGGGCTTGTCGTCAAGAATGGGAATGTCCCGACGAGGGCGTTCACCGAATCGGTCAAGAGAAGCGGATCGACATCGCGTGACGGGTTGACGCCCGCGCCCCACCAATTGTTCGCAAAATTGTACGTCCCATTGATACGATGCACACTGATATGCGAATTGCCGATGATACAACTATTCGTCACTGTGACAACGCCCGCCCCATAAAATGCGCCGCCGCTCGTCCCGGCGAAATTGTTGGCGATGATTGAGTCGCTCACATTGACGCTGCCCGGTGCGCCGACAAAGAACGCCCCTCCTTGCCCATTGCCGCCAACCGGATTCTCGGTGCGATTGCCCGCAATGATCGTATTGGTGATGGTTGTCGTGCCGACCGAATAAATCGCGGCGGCTGAAATGTTGGCGTTGTTGTTGATGATCTGTGAATTCGTCAACGTCATGCTCGCGAAGTCAGCAAACGCCCCACTGTGCGATGTGTTGTTCTCGACAATCAGATTGTCCCCATGAAATTCCCCACCATTGCGGACGGCACTCCCACGCACCAAACTGCTCGTCAGCAGACCATTGCTGAGGGTCATATCTTGCAATGTGAGCTTGCCGGTGGCGTCAACTTCAAACAAACGGAATTGTTCCACAGAAGCGCGGGTAATGGTCGAATCATTGCCGCGAATAACGATTTCAGTCGTGATGACCGGCAGGCCGTTGTTGCCATTGCTCGATGTGTTGTTTATCGCCGTCAATGGATACGTGCCGTTTTCGAGGATAATCGTGTCCGGTGCCGTGTTGGCGTTGGCCGCATTGATCGCAGCGATTAGCCCGGCAGTGTCCCCCGCAACGATATTGAACGGCGTGCTAACCGTGACCGTGACCGTCGCTGGCCGGCTGCTGCCAATCGTGTCGAAGACATCAATCGTGAAGATGTCTTGACCCGAAAAGCCAGCTAGTGGCGTGTATGTGAAGGTTGGGCCGTCGCCCGTCAGCGTGCCGAATTGTGGCGTCGAAGGCGCAAACGAATACGGCGTGAATCCACCGAACACACTCAACGTGAATTCGACCGATTGTTCAAAATTGGTGACGATATTCGCATCGTCTACTATGAATTCAGGTTTGATATTGAGCTGGATAGAGCCGAGATCGCTAAAGCCTTGCGAGTCCGTCACTTCGAACACAAAGCTGTCAAGCAGTGAAACACCCATATTCGGCGTGTAAGTGACGCTTGGCATCATCTCTGTCATTGTGCCGTGTATGGGTTGTTGGGTGATGCTGAAGGTGTAAGGCGGTACACCACCAAACGCCTCGAGCTGAAAATTGACGGCAGTTTCAAACGGAACGTCTATGATCGAAGAGACGGCAGACAACGGCGTAGCGCTTGAAATAAACACGCTGCCGTTGCCTGTCGCGCCATTGGCGTCGGTGACTGTTACGGCGAGGGTTTCGAGACCGTCAAAATTTTCGTTCGGCGTATACGTCCATTGCGGGCCGCCGCCGGTCAACGTGCCAAATTGAGGATCGGAAATAGCGAACGAAAGCGGTGCTCGCCCCCCCGTCACCGAAACGAGAAAAGTCCGTGCTGTGCCACTCGACGCATAAAGATGAACATCTTCCACAGATGGCACAGCATCCACTTGAATGTCAAGCCCAGCAATATTCGTAAAACCGTTGGCGTCGGTGACTTCAAACAGATAACGGTCAACACCGCAGCACGTCCCATCCGAGGTGTATGTGAGATTGGGTGGCGTACCACTGAGCACGCCCAAAGGAAGCGGATCGACAACATCTTCGGTGATCTGGAACGTGTATGGCGGTGTGCCGCCTGTCGCCGTCAATGTGACCGGAATCGTGTCTCCAACCACCATGAATTCGGAGATGTCGGTCGCTTGGAGGTCGGTTTGAACATCAATCTCTACGGTGCCGGTCGCGAACAGCGCTTGCGAGTCTGTGAATGTAAATGTGAAACTGTCGATCCCAACGAAGCCCGTATCCGGTGTGTATGTCAGATCAGGCGCTGTACCGGAGAGCGTGCCGTTTGCTGGCGTCGAGATATTGCTGAATGTGAACGGTTGTAGACCGCCGTAGCTTTCGAGCGTGATTTGCACCGGCGTTTCAAAGAGTGTTTGGACGGATTGGGTGAAGTCTGCTGGCGGCGAGATGAGACATTCGGGGAACGGTGGCGTTGTCAAGAACGGGTCAATGTCAAACTGTGACAATGCATGATTCGTCGTGCTGCGCGGCCCGTCTGAAGCGCCCCACCAATTGTTTTCTGCCGGATGATTGGCGGGAAATTCTGACGATAGTATCGGGCCTGAATTGCCGAGAAAACAACTTTGGCTGATGTTGACATCGCCCCCCAAACCAGCGAAGTCGTGGTCAACGCCGAGCGCGCCTCCAGAATCGGTCGCGTTATTATCGATAAAAATCGAATCGCTGATGGTGGCATCGCCGCCCTCGATGAATACAGCCCCCCCATTGGTCACTTGTGCTTCGTTGGAGTCAAATGTGGAGGCTTCAATCGTAAAAATATCGCGACCTTCGATTGCGCCACCTCTGCTCGCTGTATTCCCCATGAAGACACTGTTCCGAACGGTGACGGGCCCCGATGCGAAAATCGCGCCGCCAGCACCCGAAGTTGCCGACCGGCGCACGGTCGTGTTCGAGTCAAAGATGCTATCGACAATCAATGATGGTGTTGGCCCCAACAGTGCAACCGCACCACCGGCTGAGTCCGATTGATTATTGATAAAGGTCGAACGCTCTAAGAAAACAACACTCACTGTGCCTAGCGATGAAATGGCACCCCCGCCGCTTTCTTCTACACTGTTGTTCTCAAAAGTCGTATCGCGCGCAGTCAGTTGCCCACGACTGAAAATCGCGCCCCCTGTTCGCTCCTCAAAGGTTCTTCCCGCACGCCCGTTGGCCAGCGTCATATTCGAGAGGGTCAATATGCCGTTCCCGGTTAATTCAAAGAAGCGCAGCGGGGTTGCGCCAACGCGCTCGAAACGTGCATTGTTGCCGATGATGGTAATCTCGCTCAAGATAACCGGCAGTGCATTGCCTGCTGCGTCGTGGGGCGTTGTGAAGGCGTAGGTGCTGTCTGTGAGGCAGATTGTGTCTGGCAATCCATTGACATTTGCGCTATCAATGGCCGCAATCAACCCAGCGACATCACCGGCGGCGATATTGAAATCGCATGTCGGTTGCGCAGATTGTGCGATATGTGGTTGTTCTATATTTCCTAAAATAATAACAACGACAATAATGAGTATGAGCGCTACCAGACGAGACAGTTTCATAGTAATATTTTATCCCTAGAGTGATTCTACATTGTTATTCAATATAGTATATTTTAATTCGCGATAGGATTGTATTAACAAATTGTTCGGATTTATAGACAGATGACTTTAGATATGATTGTTGAGAATAAAAAATACAAGACTTACGCAATCGGGTATCTTGCATCGTGCTGCTGCGGTTCAATCGTGGAGTTTGTAAAAATTTCGCTCGCTAGAACTAGGCTCTGTTGACATTTGCGTTTTGATGCAAAAATAGGGGACAATCGTTGGGGTTTAGCTTGCTAAACCCTTCAGGGCATTGCACGCAATGCCCCAACAGCACGCAATGCCCCAACGGAACGATTGCTCTGCGTTGGCGTCACTTGATTCCGCATCAATCTATGAAATGTCAACACAACCTAATCTCTTGTAACATTTCTCCGCCTCGTATGATTGTAT
>RFIA01000330.1 GCA_003695675.1 Chloroflexota bacterium | reverse complement strand
GTCGTATGCTAACCATCAGATGGCCTCCGTGGTTGGTTTGGCTTTCACCTTAACTATGCCACGTTTGCCATCTTTTTGCCTTATCCGTACTGTATTGGGTCTCAGGCCTGTTTTTACACATACATTCCGTAACTACTCAGCATACCGGCATCAATCGAGCAGGATGAAACGCTATTGAACTGTCAAGACGCCAAGAAAAGCGCGATGCGTCAGAAAATCGGTGCATGTAGAGGGCGCAGCGCACTGCGCCCCTACTGTCCACGCACAATATGCGCCACAAAAATGAGACGCAGATGAGAATCTCAAGACGAGCGTAGGCAAAGCGTCGGTTAAAATAGGCCAGAATGTGGTAATATGGAGCAAATTTGTCGTATCTTGCTCGGCTTTACATCATTAGCCTGTTACACTAAATTTGAATTGGAGTTTGCCCGTGATGCGTACCACTATATTGAAGTTCGCTGTCCTCACCCTCACTGTAACTGCCGCGTTGGTTTTCGTTTTCCCGACACACGCCCAAGAACCGATTGAGCTGCCCGCTATTCAGCATGAAGCCTGTCAAGGTGTGAGCAGCAGCAATCTCATCCCGAATGTGGAATGTGTCATCGCCATGCGATCAAATCCTGAGCCGCCAGCCAGCGAAATCCCCCGCGACGGCTTCACGCTCAACAATTATAGCTTTTGGCAGGTCGCGCCGGGTGTAACTAATCTGTACGACAGTCCCGGCGGGCGACTCATCGGCCAAATGCCGGACGGCTTCAATTTTGTGCAAGCGCTCGACACCAGTGTCAACGGGTGGGTGCAAATTCGCGGTGGCCAATGGGTCAGCGAAGACAGCGTCTCATTTTATAATCCGTCAGAATTTCGCGGTGTGCAAGTGCTCAATGACCTCGAACAACCCTTCGCGTGGGTACTTAGCAATTTGTTCACCTCCGAATATCCCGGCGGCCCCCAATCAACCGAGAACGGGCGTTTGCTGCTGCGCTACGACCGTGTGAATATTTTCTCGGAAGTGTTGCATGACGATGGGTGGGTCTGGTATATGGTCGGCCCGAATCAATGGATTGAGCAGCGCAACTTAGCGCTGGCACAACGGGTTGACCGGCCCGAAGGTGTGCGCGGTCGGTGGATAGCGGTGGACTTGTACGAACAGACCGCCGTCGCTTATGAAGATGATACGCCTGTGTTCGCCACACTCGTCTCGTCTGGCCTCGCCAACTTCGACACCAACGAAGGTATCTTCACCGTATGGGCACGCCCGGCGGTCGATGGCATGTCTGGCGCGACGGGCGCACCGGATGCGTATGCGCTGCAAAGTGTGCCGTGGGTGATGTACTTCGACAACGACATCAGCATTCATGGGACGTATTGGCACGACGGGTTCGGCCATCGTCGCAGTCATGGTTGTGTCAACATGAGTATCAGCGATGCGCGTTGGTTGTTCGAGTGGACATCCGAGAATCCCTACATCAATGATGAGGGTATGCCGGAGACATTCGTGTGGGTCTACAGCACCGGCGTCTACGGCACGAACAATCGCTAATCGTTCATTCTGCGATCATCACGATGCACAATCCCCTTGTCTTGAACGCGGCAAGGGGATTTTTATTGGCGGGTCTTACACAATTCAGCATTTAGACACTCTGTACAAATTTCCCACATCTTATTCCTACATGACGCACAATTTGAGGTACAATGCAACTATAATCTCGTTCTTTCAACGTCATGAGGGTAGCATTATGATTATCGGAATCCCGAAAGAAATTAAAGATCACGAATATCGTGTTGCACAACCGCCGTTCGGTGTCCGTGAATTGATTCGGCACGGGCATCACGTCATTGTCGAACGTGGCGCGGGGGTCGGCAGCGGCTTCGCGGACAGCGAATATGCGGATTCGGGAGCGGAGCTTGTCGATACGGCGGATGAAGTATGGTCACGCGCTGAGATGGTCATCAAAGTCAAGGAACCCCTTGAGGCCGAATATGCGTATCTGCGCAGCGATTTGCTGCTGTTCACCTATTTGCATCTCGCTGCTGACGAAAAGCTGACTCGTCGCATGATCGACAGTGGCGTGACCGGCATCGCCTACGAAACGGTCGAAGACGAACACGGGCATCTGCCTTTGCTGCAACCGATGAGCGAAGTCGCCGGGCGCATGTCCACCCAAATCGTCGCCCATTATCTTGAGAAAGCATCGGGGGGGCGCGGCATCTTGATGGGTGGTGTGCCCGGCGTCAAACCGGCGCATATCGTCATCCTCGGCGCGGGGACAGTCGGGACTCATGCGGCGCAAGTCGCGCTTGGCATGGGGGCGCGGGTGACCTTGTTCGACATCAACATCGAACGCTTGCGCTATCTCGACGAAGTGCTACACGGCCGCCTGACGACTGTCGTCTCCAACGCGACGATGATCGCCGATGCGCTGAAAACGGCCGATGGCGTGATCGGCGCGGTACTCGTGACCGGTGCGCGGGCGCCACGTCTCGTCACGCGCGATATGCTCAGTTTGATGAATGAAGGCAGTGTGATCGCCGATGTCGCTGTCGATCAAGGTGGTTGTGTCGAAACAACACACGCGACAACACACAGCGACCCGACGTATTTTGTCGATGGCGTTTTGCATTATGGCGTCGCCAACATGCCCGGCGCCGTCCCGCGTACATCGAGTCTCGCGCTTGCCAATGCGACCCTGCCGTATATCATACGCCTTGCTGACGTCGGCCTCCACGACGCCATGCGCGACGATCCCGGTTTTGCGAAGGGCTTGAATGTTCACGACGGCAAAGTCATGCACGCTGCCGTTGCCGAGACATTCAATCTGCCAACCAAAGACCCGAATACGCTTGTGTGGGCGTGATGCTGACATCTGCAACTTTTTTGTGCATAGCGCGTAATACACAATAGAAGTCAGAGACATTGAGCACACTTGATGTTGAATGTCAGAAAAATCAGGAGAGAATCACATGTCTGAAATGCCAAACAACGAAAATGGTGAACCGGAATCACGACGCACGTTCACCGAAGAAATCGAAGTCGCGGGCAATGAACTCGTTGACCGTATCAAAGAACTCGTCGAAGAAGGCAATGTCCGTCGTGTCATCATTCGCAACCAAGACGATAATGTGCTGCTCGAAGTCCCGTTGACAATCGGCGTGGTCGCCGGTGGTGCTGTCGCGCTGTTCGCGCCTGTCCTCGCGGCAATTGGTGCGCTGGCCGCGCTCGTGGCCCGGGTCAAAGTCGAAATCGTGCGCGAAGCCCCGGCAGACAGTGAACGCAAGGAAAAGGTTGAAATTAGCAGCGAAGAGTAAACTGTTTTCGCACCCACCCCTACCGCGCGTAGACACAGCGGTCACCGCGCGTAGACACTGCGGTCACCGCGCGTAGACACTGCCCTACGGAGGGGACTTGCACGGCGACCGTTTCGCCCTTTTCTCCCCCTCTCCGCGTG
>RFIA01000329.1 GCA_003695675.1 Chloroflexota bacterium | reverse complement strand
GAACGATACGAGCAACCCGATTGTCTTCCGCCATGATGATGATGTGCTCGGCGCACGTTGGAGCAACGACGAGAGCCGCGTCCTCACATGGTCGGTGGACGGCACCGCCCGTGTGTGGGATGTGGATGATCCCGAAAATCCGATCATTCTCGGTCATGAAGATTTTGTACAAGGGGCACGGTGGAGTGCAGACAACACCCGTGTCCTCACATGGTCGGACGACAACACCGTGCGCATCTGGGACTTGGACAATATCGGCGCACCCATCATCTTTCGCCATGACGAAGATGTCACCGGCGCGGTCTGGAATCACGACGAGACGTTGGTGATGTCGTGGTCATTCGACAATACTGTGCGGATATGGGATGAAAATAATCCCGGTGTGCCGAGAATTTTGCAACATGAACGCGACTTGCGCGGTGCGTCGTGGAACAGTGACGAGACTCGCGTTCTGTCATGGGCCTATGAGAATGAAGCACGAGTGTGGGATTTGGCAACCGGGGATTTCATCTTGCTGCCGCATGAAGATTATCTCGGTTTTGCGATTTGGAGTCGTAATGACACGCAGGTGCTTTCGTGGGCACACGACAATACAGCGCGTTTGTGGGATGTGACCGGCGACGATGCGGGCACACAATTGGCGTTGATGACGCACGACAACTTTGTGCTCGGCGCGGCATGGAATCCCGACGAGACGCAGATACTCACGTGGTCGCTCGACAGCACGGCGAAAGTCTGGGATCCTGAAAATCCGGTCAATCCGATTATTCTACCGCATGAACCGAGTGGCTTCGGTGTGCGTGGCGGATTGTGGAGCGCCGATAGCTCGCATGTCATCACATGGGGTGGCGACAACACCGCCCGTATTTGGGATCTCGCTAACCCGGCCACACCTATCGTGTTGCGCCATGATGCCGATGTACGCGGCGCGTCCTACAATGCGGATGAAAGCATCGTCCTCACATGGTCACGCGATAACACGATTCGCCTGTGGGATGTTTCAGAACTGTAAACCTGATACCGTCCTTCCTATGCGGGTTGAGATGAACAGCGCAGCAAAAGTGATGCAAAAATGATCGAACGACTTTGGCATCGATTGCTGTGGCGCTTGGTGATAAGTGTAACGGGTGTCTTGCTGTTACTCACAGGGTCGATGATTGCACTTGGACGCAGTGGTTATATGCAAGCGGCCACCGGTCAAGTGGTGTTCGTCACGCCACACCGAACATTGCCCGGCGTGACGGACATCGCTCTGTTTGATACAACACTCGGCCTGATGTATCGCGTACCGCGTGATGACCCGGCCATCACGTATGTTTTCAATCCGACGCTGTCGCCGGATGGTGCGTACATCGCCTATGCGGCGAGTGGCATCGCACAACGTGACATATATGTCACACATATCGGGCGCGGCGAGACTCATCGTACACAATCGCTGTTTGCGAGCCGCGTCACATGGTCGCCGAATGGCAAACGATTTGTTCTGGCGACCGGCGGAGGCCGAGCGCGTGAGATTTTCATTGTTGGGGTTGATGGTCGTCGTCTCCGTCGCTTGACCAATAACTTCGCAACGGAGTTCACGCCAACATGGTCGCCAGACGGCACTCGTATCGCGTTTACATCGTTATATCAAGGAGCGCTTGACATCTTCGTGATGAATGCCGATGGCTCGTATGTACGGCGGCTTCATTCGCATCCGGCCAACGACTTTAGCCCGATATGGTCGCCGGACGGCGGGCGCTTGTTATTCTTTTCCGACCGCGACGGCAGCGCGACACTTTATCTGGCCAATCTTGATGACGGCACATTGACACATCTGAATGCAGGTAGTGATATTGGCCCGCCGTTGTGGTCACCGGACGGGCGCAATATCGCCTATTTTCGTTCAACTGCCAATCGTCGCTCGCTGTATGTCATTCATCTGCATAATGATGGCAGCATTGAAAATCGATTGCTGGTGAACAATCTCGGTTCACCGTCGAATTTTCTTGGTGGCAGTATCACATGGTCAGCCGACCCCAATCAACTTGTGTTCATCGGCGCGTTTGAGGATGTGCCGTCGTTATACACCATCAACATCACAACCGGCGACATCAAGCGGCTGACGCACAGAATCTCTGTGCTTGATGTCGCCGCACAGTCTTAAGCTGTGGTAAATTTAGCTGATGGCAATGCGTCTGTTCTTGTTCCTCATCGGCATAACGAGTTTGTTCGGCACGACCGTCCCCATACAGCCTGTGGCGCGACCGGGCACGACGGATGTCCGTCTCGAGTCGCGGGTCAATGCGTTCGGCGAAACGGTGCATCTCGTGCGCGGGCTGCTCGTCAACAATGATGATGTGGCCTATGATCACATCACGGTCGATGTGACGCTGCGCGACCCGCGCGGCGACTCGATTGGCGCGGGATTCGGTTTTCCGGTGACGGCTTGTGGCGCGGGCATGTTGCCATCCTTCACGATGCAACCGGGCGACACACAATTGTTTGAGGCGCTCATCAGCAATTACGAAGCCGGCGCCGCACTCGACGGCATCGATGTCAATGTGCTGGCCGAACCGCACAGGGCTAGCGACACGACAGCCGTCCCACTCCCGACCGGTATTCAACAACTTGCATCGCGCGAGGTCGTCGCCGTCGAATGGATTGACGCGACTCACTTGCGCTATGGCGCCGGATGTTATCGCGACTTGTTCACCGACTACGATTGGTTCGAGCTAGACATCGAAAGCGGACGCGAAGAAGCGATCACACATCCACGCGCCGAATTCGTCAACGACCGTTTGTGGCGCACCATCGATATTGACCCGCAATACATCCCGCACAGCGCGATACGTTTTGAACCGAATGGTAGCCGCTTTATCTTTCAAAATCATCTCAATGCCGTCTTCACGGCAGAGGCCAATGGCGATTTCATTCGCGGTTTGTACGACACATCCGTACTCGGCAACCGCACCCTTCAGGGAATCCATTGGCTCGGCGATGGCTATTTCGTCGCTTATTATTTCGGCGCCTATGGCGATGACGTGTTGTATTACACGGCCAACATCGACGGCACACGAGTCAGCGGACGCCCGACAAATTTACGACCTTCGCGCATCGTACCCGGCGCGACCCCCGACGGCGAGAGCGTCGTCATCGCCGCGACGATTGACGATGTACCCGGATATTATCTCGCGTCGAGTTTTCTTGATCGCATCGCGCCCTTATTTGAAGCCGACCCGCCCGGCAACAATTGGCCGCCGCCGCTTGTCGTCCCGCTTGAAGTCGGTTCGGTGATTTATATCGCGCGTCCCGTTAATGGCGATGCCCGTTTGCAATGCTACAATCTCGCGACGCGCCACTTGAATGATCTCTCAGCGCTGCCGTTGCGTCTGACGAGCAGCGACCGCGCAGTATGGGCATCATCGCCGGACAAGCACACAATTGCACTTGCCGCCAATGGGGTCGATGGCGGGTTGTGGCGCATCAGGTTGGATGAGTTGCCACCATGCGAGTAAATAATGTCTCGCGTCTTGAATGGGCGGCGTTGCTCATGGTGCTGCTCATCGCCTTTGTGTTGCGCTTCGGCTGGGTTGGCGTCAATTCATTCGCCTTTGACGAAGCGCGTCTGAGTTTGATTGCGCTGAAGATGGCACGCGGCGGCGAATTCGCGACGCTCGGTATGCCGTCGTCGGTCAGTGTGCCGAACCTCCCGGCGGCGGCGTGGATTTACGCGCTGCCATATTGGTTCTCGACAGACCCACTCATCGCGACATGGTTCACGGGATTGCTCAGTTTGTTGACGGTGTTCGGTGTGTGGTGGTTGGCGCGGCGTTGGGGCGCGTGGACGGGTATCAGCGCGGCGTTGTTCATGGCGGCTTCGCCGTATGCTGTCTTGTATTCGCGCAGCATCTGGGCACAGAATTTGCTCGCGCCACTGGCTCTCGCGTGGGGATACAGTGCGTATATCGGCCTCACTGCTTCGCAATCCCG
>RFIA01000328.1 GCA_003695675.1 Chloroflexota bacterium | reverse complement strand
CGAAAAATTGAGCGACATGATACAAGCGCATGTCGTCAGCGTGACGCACAACACCGCCGTCAGCGCTGCGATGGTTTTTGAAATCCGTGCCTTGATGCACATTAAACCGCCCGCGAAAAACGCCCGCAAAGCTGACCGTGAAGCTTATGCCAACCTGATGCAACGTCGCGATGACTTTTTCGCGCGGCGCGACGACTTCGAGGCGCTCTATCGCCGCGTGATTCAAAATGGTATTGACACTGGCGCTTTTCGCCCGGTCGATGTCGGCATCTTCACGAAAACTATGCTCGGTGCGCACAATTGGGTCGGGGTTTGGTATCGTGATGGTGGTCGTTTGACCGGCGAAGCGATTGCGCAACAAATGGCCGAAATATTTTTACGGGCGTTAAAGCCTTAGCGAATAAGGAATTTTCTGATGATTTCATTCACGCCGACTGAAGAACAACAACTCCTCATCGATACGATTCGTCGTTACGCGCTCAACGATGTGCGCCCGCTTGCGCACGATGCCGATGAGCAAGATTATTTCTCCGATGATGTCGTGCAAAAAGGCTGGGAACTCGGTCTCGTCGCGACGGCTGTCCCCGAAGAATACGGCGGTCTCGGCGAATTGAGCGCCATTACCGGCGTGTTGGCCGTCGAAGAATTGGCGTATGGCGACCTCGCGTTGGCGATGAAAATGCTGACGCCATCGCTGTTCGCCTATCCCATCATCTTGTATGGCACAGACGAGCAAAAGTCTACATACTTGCCGCAATTTGCCGATGTCGAAGCGCCGCCTGCATCGGCTGCGTTGCTTGAACCGGGCATTTTCTTCGACCCGCACGAACTCAAAACAACCGCAACAACCGATGGCGATACCGTCACGCTCAATGGCGAGAAAGCGTATGTGCCGAATGCGGCGCGGGCACAATCGCTGCTCGTCTACGCACGCGACAGCGAGTCCGGCGCAGTGGATGCTTATCTCGTCGAGACGGGTCTCGACGGCCTTGAAGTCGCCGACGAGCGCGAAAAGTTGATGGGCATTCGCGCATTATCGACATACCGTGTCGCCTTCAACAATGTCACGGTGGACGCAACGTGTCGTCTCGGCGGCGCTGCGGGCTGCGATTACGATGCGTTGCTCAATCGCAACCGAGTCGCATTAGCAGCGATGGCTACCGGTGTCGCCCGCGCCGCGTCGGAGTATGCGCGGACGTATGCCAAAGAGCGTGTGCAATTCGGCGTACCGATTGCGCAAAAACAAGCCGTCGCTTTCATGCTGGCCGAAGCCGCCATCGAAGTTGACGCGATGCGGTTGCTGGCGTGGGAAGCGGCGTGGAAGCTCGACCGAAACGAAGACGCAACCCAACAGGCCTATTTGGCGAAGCAATATGCCGACGCCGCCGTCTTGCAAGTGACGGACAGCGCGTTACAGGTACTCGGCGGGCATGGCTTCATCCGTGAGCATCCGGTCGAGCGCTGGCTGCGTAACGGACGCGGCTTCACCACATTTGACGGTTTAGCAATTGTATGAAAAACAAAAATTCAACACAAAGGCACAAAGCGAGTTGGGGTGCGGCACGTCATGCCCCGACGAAAAACAGACCTATTTCGCTGAACTGCGTAAGTTCTAATGGTGAAATTTGACGATATGGCCGTTATCTGGGTATCATCGCCTCATATCTATTGTGGGGAGTGATCGATGGCTGAAGATGGAAATCCTGTCGAGAAATTTTATGATGAAAATGCTGAACAAGAATGGCAGCGTTTAGAAAAAGCCTTTTCCCGTCTTGAGTTCGCTAGCGCTATGAATTTGATCAACAAATATTTCCCCAAACGGGGTCAAATTTGTGACATCGGCAGTGGGCCGGGACGATACGCGATTGAATTGTTGTTGCGCGGTTATGATGTCACACTGGTGGATGTTTCGCACAAATTACTCGAATTGGCGCGTATTCAGATTACAAAACACAACTTGCGTGCGCACGGCTATTTGCACACAGATGCGTCTGATCTGGGCGCATTCGGCGAAAATGTATTCGACGCCGCCTTGATGATGGGGCCGCAATATCATCTAACGGATCGCGGCGACCGCCTATGCGCTTTACGCGAGTTAAAACGTGTGCTCAAAGACAATGGCATTGCGATCATAACGTACTTAAATGGGTGGGGCTTGGTACGGTCAGGCATCAGCGATTTTCCAGAGCAATACGAGGATCGACAATTCGTTTATCAGCTTTTCGGCGTCGGCAATCTTGACATCTGGCACTACACGACCCCACAAGTGGCGCTTGGTGAAATCGCCGAAGCTGAGTTGAAAATCGTCACGTATGCGGGGGCACAAGGATTTGCAGGCGGCATGAAACCCTTAATCGAAAAGTTGGCGGACGAAAACCCGGTCGCCTATGAAAATGTCATTCAAACAGCCATCCAAACTTCAGAATTACCCGAATACCGCGATGCCTGCGAGCATCTGCATATCGTTGTCACGATACCATAGACGCCGCAGTCGGCGAGAATTTTTAAGGTGAACGCTATGCCTTATGTCGAACATGACGAGATCAAAACATTTTATGAAGTCGAAGGCGATGGCCCGCCGCTTGTGCTGATTCACGGCTTCACCGGCAATCATGAGGATTGGCGTGAATTCGGCTTCGTCGATGCGCTGAAGGAAGCCTACCGAGTCATCCTCATCGACATGCGCGGGCATGGCGACAGCGAGAAGCCGCTACACCCGGATGATTATTTGCTGGAAACATTGGTCGGCGATGTGACGGCTGTGCTCGATGACCTCAAGATCAAAACGGCGCACATTTGGGGCTACGCGATTGGCGGGTATGTGGCCTATGGATTTGTGCGTTATGCGCCCAAACGCTTGCGGTCGGTCATTGTCGGTGGGATGCACCCGTATATGGGCGAAGAAGACGAGTCGCATCTTGACGATGACGTTTGGCTGGACGGCGTAATTGAACTCTTGATGGAAGGCATCGAGGCCTACGTCGAAGCCTATAACGAAGATATTCCTCTTTCGCCGGATGAGATGGAACGCATGTTGATACTCGACCCCGAAGCGTTGATTGCGCTGCGCCGCGCCATCATCGCGCGTTGGCCCTATCTCGACGATGTGCCCCCGGCGATGCCCGTGCCATGCCTCGTCTACGTCGGTCAACATGACGATTGGTCTGCTGAAGGCGCACAATACGCCGTCGAGCAAATGCCGGATGGCCGCTTTGTCGAATTGCCCGACCTCGACCACTATGGTGCGCAAATCCGCAGCGATATGATCATCCCACATATCATCGAATTTCTTGCTGAAGTTGAGACGAATGATTGAAAGGAAAAGATATTGAGCCGCAAAGGCACGAAGGACGCCGAGAAAATCATCAAAGCACGCTGCATTCCCCGCGTTGAATCGCTTTGCCTTTCTTCTGGCCGATATGCTACCTGAGTAGTTATCTTTTATTTTGGATGAGGATGAACAAATGGCAATCAATTTTGAAATACCCGAACGTTTAGTCAACGAAAATCAACTGACGCACATGTTGGCCGCCGGTGTGATGCGCCCGATTTCCCGCGAGATGGACGAGAACGAACACACCCGCCCGTGGCCGTTCATCAATCAAATCTGGCCGATCTTGCGCGACCAGCAAAAGCGCCAACTCGAAAAGCTCACCAGCGACGAACCGCAGCAAAAGCGCGAGGGTCCTAGCATCAGCAATTTGCGTTTGTTCTTGTTGATCGAGATGCTTTCGTGGGGCGACGCTGGTATTTATCTGACACTGCCGAGCGCGGCGCTCGGCGGCGCAGCGATTGAGGCCGTCGGCACGCGCGAGCAAAAAATCCGCTTTTTGACGCGCTTCGCCGAAGGCGACGACCCGGTGTGGGGCGCGATGGCGATGACCGAACCGGGCGCCGGTTCCGACACATCGGCGATTCAAACGACGGCGGTGCTTGACGAAGAAACCAACGAGTGGGTGCTCAACGGCGAGAAGATTTTCTGCACAAGCGGCAAACTCGCGCTTGAAGAATCCAACGGCCTCGTCGTCGTGTGGGCGACGGTTGACCGCTCAGCCGGTCGTGCGGGGATGAAGCCGTTCGTTGTCGAAGCGGGGACGCCGGGCGTGCGCATCGGCAAAGTCGAAATCAAGCACGGCATTCGCGCGAGCGATACGGCGTCGATTGTGCTCGAAAACGCCCGCATTCCGTATGACAATATTCTCGGCGACCCGGAGGTGCAAACCGGCGCGGGCACCAAGGGCTTCAAGGGCGCCATGGCGACCTTCGACGCGACGCGCCCGCTTGTGGCCGCGAGTGCGCTGGGAATCGGGCGGGCGGCGTTGGAACTCGTCAAAGAAAAGTTTGCCGAAAACGACATCGAGATTCCTTACGGGCAGCCATATTACAAATTGACGGCGATCCAACGCGATGTCCTCGACATGGAGGCGCAGCTTCGCGCCGCCTATTTGCTGACACTGCGGGCGATTTCAATGCTCGACCATAAGCAGCACAACAGCCTCGAAGCATCGATGGCAAAAGCAAAAGCGGGGAAAGCCGTCACCAAAGTCACGCAAAAAGCGGTTGAATTGCTCGGCCCGCTGGGATACAGCCGCGAAT
>RFIA01000327.1 GCA_003695675.1 Chloroflexota bacterium | reverse complement strand
GATGTCTATCAACGACAAAACGATAAATTCATCAAACTCGGCACATTCAGCGACGGCGATACATTCCTGTCATCGGCGATGGGGAAGCCGGTTGAGTTGGCCGGTGTGTTTGAAGGATTAGCGTAAATTTACAGGAGAATGCACACTGTCAGTTACCGAGATATTTGAACAAGCCAAGAAGCTCAGTCTACAAGAGCGTAAAGAATTGGCGAAGTTGCTGATCGATTCGATGGCCTATCGCTTGCAAATTCCCAAATTCCGTTGTATACGCACAATCTGAAAGACATGTCGCCGATGCTCGGCAATCTCGCGGTCAAGCCTTATTCATGCGTGATATTACCCGTGCTTCTCGAACCACTTCCGCGACTCGTCGAGGTGTATCTCTAAAATTTCGCGCCAATTGTTGCCTTTGTCCGGCGTGAAGGGATTCGGGCCGGGGGCGGTGCATTCGATGATGATGGGGCCGTCGTACTTAATATCATAGAGCGCATCGACCTGCGCCCTAAAGTCGGTATGCCCACGACCGACTGCCTGCCGATTCGAGTCTGCCGCGTGATACAACCACAAACGTGACCCGACATCGCGTATCGCCTGCGCCGGATTCCGCTCTTCGATATTCATGTGATACGCATCCAGCAGCACGCCGACATTCTCAAGATTGAGGACTTCAATCATCCGCAGGGCTTCTTCGCCGGTGTGAATTTGATGCGTCTCGTAACGATTGAGCACTTCAAACACGATGCGCAAATTGCGTTCGGCGGCGCGTTGCCCGATTTGCCAAACGGCATTGACGAGCAGCTCGTCTTCTTCAATCATGTTGGAGACCGGCGCGATACGCCCGACGAATCCATGACACGACACCAACGGTTGGCCGAGTTCGGCGGCGAAGTCGAGCAAGCGAAAGAAATAATCGAGCGCCGGCTGCCGCAGCGACGGATTGGGATGGGCGATGTCCACATTCGCCGGTGTGAGCGAAAAAACCGCCAAGCCATTGTCTTCAAGGATTTGCGCGGCTCTCGAAGCGGTGTAGAGCGACAAGTCGCCGAGCAACTCGACACCGTCATACCCCAATGCGGCGAGGCGCTGCGCCGTCTGCGATAACGCTTGGTCACCGAATGTCCACGTACACACACCGAGTTTGAAATTTGCCATCGGACAATCCCCATTTGCATGATTACGAAATTGTTATAATCATAACGCAGAACGCATCCAACAAAAAGCGCCTCCCGTTGTCGAGAGGCGCTCAATGATGGGCAGGGTTGCAATCGTCAGGCCGCGATGTGATACGCGCCGAAGTCGCCGCCCCATACGAAGATGTACGCTTTGCCGTCGGCGTAGAAGGTGTTGACTTGAAATTCGCCGGTCGTCAAACGTGAGAGCAAGAAAGGATGCCCCGTGAATGGATTCGTCGTCTCGTAAATCGTCACATTCGCCTCAGTCGGGACGCCGATGGCGTCAATCTGCTCATCAGTGATGGTCGTCACATCAGAACCGTTGCCCGTCACCGGGTCGATGAAGAGAATGTTGATCGACCCTTCCTGAATGATGACCGGCGGAGTCGTCACGCCGTTGACGCATTCGTTGATGCCATTGTGGAGTGGTGTGCAAACAAACGGCATTGCTGTATCGCCACCGTTATTATTGCCACCGCCACACACCAATGTCGCGTTAATGCCGGTACTCGCGCCCGTCCCGATGAGGTCGACACGTATGCCAGCGGCCATCGGGCCAAAAGCTACGCCCGCAAACATTGTTCCTGACGGTGTGAGTGTCCAAGTGAATTGAAACGCCCCATCGAAGAAAACATCGCCATCCCAAGTCATATCGCCAAAATTCTCGAAGATGTAGATGGGATTTTCACCGAAGTTGAAACAACTTGTCACTATATTGGCCTCTGCTGATGCCGGTAACGCTGCCAGCAAAGTTAGCCCGAATATCAGTACAATAAGACATAACATTAGCCATCGTTTCATCGTTTTGCTCTCTCTCAATAGTGTGTATTAGGATCAATTAAAGACAGTGACATGACAATTATAAACCCGAATCGCAATCGACAGATTGATGAATCTTTCAAGACTCGCGTTGGAGGTGCATGGCAACGCGGATGCGGCATGTCGCCCATGCAAAAGCGCATCACCTAACTTACTCGGCAGCCGGAGGCCACTCGAAAATGAATCGATTTTTGTTTACGGGAATCTAACAAAGGCTACATACAATTGGACTGAATTATACAACGTTCGACAATGGACAATTGATCAGGAGGGATAAGCAATGGATGCTTTGAATATCATTGTCTGGTTACTCGTTGGCGGTATTGTCGGAATCGTTGTTATATTTATGCAGCAAATCGAGTCATTTAGAAATCGCCTTGCTCACCTCATTGCGGGCATCGCCGGGGGCTTCGTGGGCGGCGTTATTCTCTACACACTCGACATTGGCCGCTCACTCGAAGTGGTTGACATTTATATCCCCGGTGCATTGGCGGCTATTGTTGGCTCGATCATTCTCCAATTCGTTGTCCTACAAGTGCTGCATACGCAACGCGGCACACCTCATGTTACCTAACGAGCTAACCTCGTACACAAGTTCAAAACCCTGATGTTTATCAGGGTTTTTTGTCGTTGTGTTATATTCAAATGACGACAGTAGCAAGGCAGGCACGATTTATTCCAGCCCGCCAAACGCACCGACGAACTTTTACATAAACGATCTTATTCGTCCTCAGGGGGATAGACATTTTTCAAGACCAACTTGAAACCCGGCAAGACATCGCCGCCATCTAAGACGCCATCAATATCGAACAGCTCAACCGCTTTGCCGGGCGCATACACTTCG
>RFIA01000326.1 GCA_003695675.1 Chloroflexota bacterium | reverse complement strand
GCGCTGACGAGCGGCTGCTGCCCGGCGAATTCGATCAAGCGGGCGTGGAGTGTATCATACGTGGACATGTCGAAGCCGAAGCGACGATCCCACTGTTCATCGCCCGGCCCCCACATAAACCACGCCCATCCGATGACGTGCGCCGGTTGAATCGCTTCTTCCCACACAATTTGCTGGAACAGCACTTCTTCAAACGGCAAATCCGGGAAATACCACTCGTAGACATTCGCGAGGGTATCGTGCCCGCGAATGAGTTCATGGCCGCGACTGACGCCGAAGCGCTCGGTCAACGGCGTGAATAAATTGCCACACGCGGCTAATTCGTGGTCGGGCATCCGATCCCATCCCCATTCGGTGAGGAAGACACGCGGCGTCGGCAAACCGAGTTCGGTGTTGCGGGCGATGAGATGATCGGTCGAACGGACGTGAAAGCGCGGCGCCCGCGCGACGACATCCGCGCCCGGCCACGGAAATTGAAAATTCTCGCGGCGTTCCCATTCGCAATTGCCCATCCCGGCGACGCCCGTCCCCATGATGCGAAACACACTCGTATACTCATGCGTCGCGAGGAGGTGCTCAGGATGTTCGGCGAGTTTGCGCAGCACCGGGTCGAAGACACCGTTGGCAATCACCTGCCGCTCAATCAACGCCGGGCCGACATTCAAGACCATGATGCGCTGCCCGTGCTCCGACGCATATTGAATGCGCTCGACTTCAAAGCGCACGATGTCTTCCCACGAGAAGCGGTCATCGGGTCCCGGTTCGTTGATGCCGTAATCGTAGATGCCGTTGTACTGCTCGTGAATTTGCTTGTTGACCATATCGCTCGGCGTCGTCGTTTTCCAGCCTTCGCTGTCGCCGAAGGAGCGATGCACGACAATCGCATCGGGGCTGAGCAACGCCTGTATCTCGCGGGCGATGCCGAGATTCTCGAAGACGACGACGGCAGGCACATTCATCGCCACCAGCAAATCGAACAATTTATTGCGTCGCTGCGGGGTATTGATCTTCGGGGCATTGATATTAAATGTCAGTCGCATCCGTTATCCTGAATAAGACTCGTTGTCGAAGCCTCCATTATAACGGCGCGACTGATTTTGGCGTATGCTCATCCGGCCAAAGCACGCGGGCAAGATACAGGCAGCTTCACCACTCGCGCTGCCGGTTGATTTCGATTTTGCGACGAGCGGCTTCGTCAAGGTCGATGCCGACCATATTGGCGAGGTCGCACAAATTCCAGAGCACATCGTACATTTCGAGACCAAGATTTTGCAGCGCCGCCTCGCGGTCGGCGTCGTTGTATGCGCCCGACAAACTGAGCACTTCTTGCGCCACCTCGCCGACTTCCGTGACGAGAAACGCCACCCGCCGCTCCAATGTGACTCCGTTGAAATGCGACGCCAATTCTTTGGCTTGCTCTTGGATTTCTTCGATTGTTAATGGCATGAGATTTCGCTCCGGGATTTGACGATTGACCGATGAATGATCGCATTTGACACGCCATTATTCTAGCACAAAAGTTCTAATTCGGCCAGTTAGAATCGAGGCAGAATTTGCGTCGGCTGCATTCGTCGTCAGTCTTTGCACATCGGCTGGGCGGTTATACACGTTCGGCGCCATAAGCCGGGGATTTGGGATATTTCGAGCGCCAAAATTTCGGATGCTCTGGATTGGTGAAGCATTCCATATCAACATCGGGCGACCAATTGCTGCCGTCCGGCAGAATCGTCTCTTCGTCGAATTGGGCATTGTCGAGACGGGCGCCTTGCAAGTCGGCGTCGAACAACCGCGCCCCTTGTAAGCAAGCGTTGACGAGCTTAGCATCGCGGAAGTTGGCGCGGTTCAAGTCGGCATTGCGCAAGTTGGCCGCCGTGAGGTAGCAGTCTTGCAAATTGGCGCGCCACAAACTAGCCCCGACGAGCGTCCCGTCATAGAGCCATTTCTTCGCGCCGAGTTCGCGCACCGCACGGATGGCGATGCCGTTGTCGATGCTGCCCATTTCGCGGATGAGCTGCTCTTTGCGTTCGTGTTCGGCACGCGACAGTTCTTCGCGGCGGCGGCGTTCCTCGACGATGAGTTGCAACAACACAAAGGTCAACAATGCGCCGACCATCTCGGTGCTGAAATTTTGTAGCCAGCCTTGAAACCACTGCGAAGGCGATTGACCATTGGCGAGATTGACAATCAACGAGCCAACACTCGCGGCGATGCTCATGCCCGTCAGCAGCAAAATGACCGTTCGGTTGCTGATCTCGCGAAAACGCCACATAGAGACAATGCCTTCCTCAAAGATTATCCACTGTAGAGCACAACAGATGCAGAGCGAATCGCCACGCTTCGACCCGGTTGTGCAACACAGCCCATATCAATGATACGCCATCGACAATCGCAAATTGCGATAAGAATTGATTATATTTGGGTTGAGCGCGTTTTGATATGCGTAGGGAAGACTTTATCGACCGGTGTAGAAATCCGTGTGGGGGTAGAAATCTAACCACGCCCAGTCGAATGAGGAGATGTAGGGTAACTCTCGCAAGCCGACACCGCTGTATTCGCCTGCCAGCCCGATACCACGAGACGGGTCGAAGACGCTGCCGGTCGCCTCGTCGATGAGTTGATTTTCATCGCCGGTGAAGGTCAACACGGTGCCGTCATTCAATTCACGCGAGAAGACATGAATATTGCGATTTTCTGGATTGACGTGGACGACAACCGGAATGTCGCCGAGTTGGTCATTGACGACGATGCGATTGGCAACCGCCGGGTATACATAACCGCGTGCGACATCGCCGATGGCGACGCCGATGACGAAATTATCGGTCGGCGGTTCTTGCCCGCGGAACGAACCCCGTT
The DNA here is from genome assembly GCA_003695675.1 of Chloroflexota bacterium. GTDB lineage: Bacteria > Chloroflexota > Anaerolineae > Aggregatilineales > Phototrophicaceae. The sequence continues at coordinate 27,863 of RFIA01000326.1, read as the reverse complement.
CGGCGATCAAGGCGAGGGTGTCGGGATGTTCTTCGCGCCATGTTGACCACGGCACGAGACTGTAGGGGATAATCTTCAATTGTGTCCCTTTTAAGGGGCCAGTCAAGGCACGACCCAACGGTTGCGTCCAAATCGATTGCGTCTCGTGGTCATACCATGTCATGGCATTCATCCACAAAGCGCCATAATTGCCAAAGACGTGAGCCGTGTCGCCAATTCTCCGGTCATGCACGAGACCGGTGAAGCAAATCGGTCACCATGTGACGAGGACAGGCGTGCCCCCGACGACATCGTTGGCGATTTCGCGGCTGCGCATAATGCCAACGGCGTAAGCGCGGGCGTCGCCATTTATTTCTAAACCCATCACAAGTTCGTCGTCGGCGTAACCACTTTCTTCGGCAGATGTGAATTGCGGTTCATAAATCGGTCGGATACCATCACGGGGAATCAACTGCCGGATGACGTATTCACGGTCATCTTCGATGAACGTCACACCATCGAGATTGCCGGGCAGCGGTGTCGGCGCGATGACGGCGGCAGCTTCGGCAGCGGGCACATCGTCAACCGCATCATCCGCCGGGCCGGTTGTAACGGCAGCGGACGGATCAAGCGATGCGTCAACAGATGATGTGGTCTCGTCAGTTGTCTCGTTGGAAGATGGCACGGGGGTATCAAGCACATTTTGCGACGTGGCGGGACTGCACGCCGCTAACAAAATCGCGATGAAGACGACAATCCCAAACCATTGACTACGCTGCACGAACAATCACCACTTTCCCAATCAAAACGTCCATCATTGCCAATAAAAATCTGAGCTTAGCCAACTATAACAAAGCCGTCAACGAGAGACAAGACATTCAACAACGAACTCATAAAAGTCTCATCTATTGAACGGTAGGACATTTGCTATGAGACAATCGTCACAACGCTGCTGCCTGCTGCTCACCCCAATTCATTCGTCAAAATGGCCAAGTGCCGCAAAAGCTACGGGTTGATTCATGCTATCAAACTAAATTTGACAAAGATGCTAGAATGGGCTATTTTCTAGCGTAACTTTGCAACGTGCATGATTGTCCTCATGGCAACTCAACCACACTAATCATCATATATCGTTCAGTATCTCACAACCGATCAATTTTGGAGGCGTTCTATTATGCAATATAAAAAATATTTTCTTATTGTTCTTGCCATGCTGCTGTTGACTGTGCCGTCGTTGGTGCAGGCACAAGACGGCGAAGATATTTTGTTGTATGGCGGTAATCAAGACATCGACAACATCGACCCGGCAACAGGCGAGAATTATTCGATCAATGCGGCGTTGCGTAGTTTGTACGATGCGCCATTCATTGATCGCGGGACGCAAGTCGAACCGAATCTCGCCGAGTCGTGGGATGTCAATGAAGACGCGACCGTTTTCACCATCAACCTGCGGCAAGATGCCGTCTTCCACGATGGCAGCCCGGTCAATGCAGATGCTGTCGTCTACACATTCAATCGCGTACTCGAAATCAACGGCCCGCCGAACTTCCGTTGGGTGAACATCGCCGATGAAAATACGGCACAGGCGATTGATGAATACACCGTGCAATTCACCCTGACCGAACCATTCGCGCCGTTCCTCGGCACATTGACCCAACTGTTCATTGTTAATCCGGCTATTGTCGAAGAACATCGCATCAACTCCGAAGGTGTGGACGATTTTGGTCAAGAATATTTGCGAACGCACGAAGCGGGTTCTGGCCCCTTTGTACAAGGCGACCGCTGGGAAATCGGCAACCTGTACGAATTCGTCGCGGTCGATGATTACTGGGGCGGCTGGCGCGGCGAAGACCATATCGACGGCTTCGTTTGGATTATTCAGCGCGACGGCAGCACACAATTAAATTCGCTGCTAGCGGGTGAAACACACATCGCCGACACGATCAACGCCAGTGACCGCGAAGTCATCCTCAATACCGAAGGCTTCACCCTCGAAGAACACGAAGGTATTTTCCACAACACCATCAAGATGAACAATCAGGGCGAATATACATCCGACCCGAATGTGCGTTGTGCTATCGCCCATGCGATGAATTACGCCGCGCTGCCAGAAGTGCAAGATGTCAAAGTCACCGTGCTGCAAGGCCCGACAGCTTCAACCTTCCCCGGTTTCGTACCAGACCTCAATGTGCCGACGTATGATCTCGATAAAGCGCGTGAATGTTTGGCGGCATCGCCGTGGCCCGATGGCGGCTTTGAACTCGACTATGTTTATGTCACCGACTTCCCACGCGAAGAAATTCCGGGCTTACTCTTGCTCGAAGGTCTCGCCCAGCTCAACATCACGCTGAATATGGTGCCGATGCTGTGGCCGGACATGGTGGCATCGTGTCAGGATCCGTCGACAGGCCCCGACCTCATCAATATCTACACACTGCCGCCCTTCGCCGACCCGCACGCGCATCTCTTCAACCAATACAATTCCAGCCAATGGACGAGCGGTGCCGGTAGCTTCCAGTCGTGCAGCTTCTATCAGAACGAGCAAGTCGACGCGCTGCTCAATGAAGCCGCCTCGACGGGTGACCCAGAACGCCGCAATGAGTTGTATGCCGAAGCACAACGCTTGATTGTGGCAGACCAACCGTCATTGTGGATGTACACCGAAGACAGCCTGACGGCGCTCAACGACTGCGTGAAAGGGTATGTCTTCTCGCCGCAATATCCGATTACCGTGCTGTTCCAAGATTTGTGGATGGAAGATTGTCCGTAAAGCGCGTGTGTGCGTGACGCACTCTATGTCGCAATGTCGTAGGGGCGCCCCGGCCGGGGCGCCCCTACAAAAACGAATATTTATGGTCGTGTAGGGGCGGTTCGCGAACCGCCCCCTACCCATGGCGTATGTCCGAATTGCATTGTAACCCTGCGTGATGCTGTTCGTATATTTGATGATTGCGTAAGCATATTTTTTTGGACGAGGATTTCATCCCTTGAATTTACGTTATTATTTGATGCGCCGCATCTTTTTGATTATCCCGACGTTGATCGGCTTGAGCGTGCTCACATTCAGCATTGCGCGGCTTGTGCCCGGCGACCCCGTCGGGTTGGCAGCCGGGCCGCAAGCGACGCCGGAGATTCGCGAGACCTTCCGCCGCAATTTTGGCTTAGACAAACCCCTGCCGGTGCAATATCTCACCTATATGCAGGGGATATTTCGCGGCGACTTCGGCGAGTCGTTGTATTCGCGGCGCGATGTCTTTGAAGACCTGAAGCGTTTCTTCCCGGCGACGTTTGAATTAACGGTGATGGCAATTTTCATCGCGACGGTTCTTGGCGTCCCGGCGGGCGTCGTGTCGGCGATGTATCGCAACAGAATACCCGACCACATCTCGCGGGTGATTTCGCTGTTTTTCGTCAGCTTCCCGGCCTTTTGGCTGGCGATGATTTTCCAGACGGTGCTCGGTCGCGAATTAGGACTCGTGCCAATTGGCCGACGTTTCTCAATCGTTGAAGCGCCGCCCAATACGGTGAGCGGCCTGTATATTCTCGACAGCATCATCGCCCGCGACCTCGATTCGCTGTGGTTATCGTTGCGTCACATTTTCGTCCCGGCGCTTGTGTTGTCGTTCAGCGCCCTCGCGAGCATCACCCGCATCACCCGCGCGAGTATGATTGAAACGCTCGAAAAAGATTTCGTCCGCATGGAACGCGCCATCGGCATTCCGTATCAACTCATCATCACGAAATATGTATTGCGTAACGCCTTCATCGCCACACTGACGGTGATCTCGCTCAATTTCGGTTGGTTGATGGCGGGCGCGGTGCTCATCGAAACGATCTTCGATTGGCCGGGACTCGGCTTGTACGCGGTTGAATCGTCGCTGAGCCTCGACTTCCAACCGATTATGGGCATCACGATTATTTACGGTGTTGTCTTCAGCACGATTAACATCATCACCGATATGTTATATGGCGTATTAGACCCGAGAATTCGTTATGGCTGAGATTTCTTCAAGCAACGTCACCGACCTCGAAAGTGGCGCACCGGTTCGTTGGGATAATTTGCGACGCGGTTTGTATCGCTTTCGTTCCAACACCTTGTCGATGGTTGGTTTGTCCGCGCTCCTCATCATCGTCGTGATTGCGATTATCGCGCCGTTTGTCGTGCCCTTCCCCGAAGATGCCGAGGGCGCGTTGCACGTTACCGAACGCCTACAAGCGCCGAGTTCGGTGCATCCTTTCGGCACGGATAAGGTGGGGCGGGACATCTTCAGCCGCGTGTTGATGGGCACGGGCCTAGCGTTTCGTGTCGGCTTCGTGATTATTGTGCTGGCGACGACGATTGGCGTCTCTATCGGTGGCATCGCCGGTTACTTCGGCGGTTGGCTCGACGAGATTTTGATGCGCATCACCGATATTTTCTTGACCGTCCCGGCGCTTGTCCTCGCGATTGCGATTACGGCGGCCTTGGGCAACGGCATCACGAATACGATGATTGGCATTTCGCTGGTGTGGTGGCCGGGATTCGCCCGCTTGACGCGCAGCCTCGTGCTGTCGCTGCGCGAAGAGCCGTTCGTCGAAGCGGCATTTGGCATCGGCGCGAGCAACATGCGCATCATCTTCCGTCATATTTTGCCGAATGCCGTCTCGCCGATTATCATCAAGATGACGACCGACTTCGGTTTCGCCGTGTTGACCGCCGCCGCGCTCGGTTTTATTGGACTCGGTGCGCAACCGCCGACGCCGGAATGGGGCGCGATGATTAATGACGGGCGCAGTTACTTCCCGGATGAATGGTGGATTGCGACCTTTCCTGGCATGGCGATTTGGTTGATGGTCTTTAGTTGGAATTTGTTGGGGGACGGCTTGCGCGATGTCCTCGACCCGCGTGCGCGGCGTTGATTGAGTAAGCAAACATACATGTCCGATAATCTGCTCGATATTCAAAATTTGCATCTCGAATTTCATACATACGATGGCGTTGCCAAAGTGCTCGCCGGTGTCGACCTGACGGTGCGGCGCGGCGATGTCGTCGGCCTCGTCGGGGAAACGGGCTGCGGCAAGTCGATGACGGCGCTCGCGGTGCCGCGCCTCATCCCAATGCCGCCGGGCAAAATCACCGCCGGGCAAGTGCTGTTCAACGGAGAGGATTTGCTGGCCAAGCCGGACGATGCAATGGAACAATTCCGAGCGCAACATCTCGGCATGATTTTCCAAGACCCGACGACGAACTTGAACCCCTTGTTCACGATTCGCGAGCAATTGGTGGACGCGGTTTTGTATCAACGCGCCAATGACCAACGTGTGCCCGGTCGATGGCTGGGCTGGCTGCCGTCGGCGAAGCAGATGCGCAAAGAGGCTTACGACCGCGCCGTCGAGTTGATGCGGCTCGTCGGCATCCCCGACGGCGACAAACGCATCCACGAATACCCGCATCAATTCAGCGGCGGGATGCGACAGCGCGTCTTGATTGCGATGGCGCTCGCCGGAGAGCCGGATTTGCTGATTGCCGATGAACCGACGACGGCGTTGGATGTCACAATTCAAGCGCAGATTTTGCGGCTCATCAAGTCGCTCGTCAAGCAATTCAATTTGACGGTGCTGCTCATCACGCACAATCTCGGCGTCGTCGCCAAAACATGCGAGACTGTCGCCGTGATGTATGCCGGTCGGGTGATTGAAAAAGCGCCGGTGCGCGAGCTGTTCAAAAATCCGCAACACCCGTACACACAAGGACTCATCAACGCCGTACCGACGAAATATACCCAACGCGGCGGCCTCGAAGGGATTCCCGGTCTGATACCGAATTTGATTGACGCGCCGCCCGGTTGTCGTTTTCATCCGCGTTGCCCGCATGTGATGGATGTCTGCCGCGAGGTCGTGCCGGGCGAGTTTTGGATTGCGGGCGAACACAGCGTCTACTGCCACCTCTATGGAGATGAGGCCTGATGCCGAGCGACGCCTTACTCGAAGTCCGCAATTTGAAGAAATACTTCCCGGTGCATGGCGGTTTGCTCAATCGTAAAGTGGGCGACTTCAAAGCCGTCGATGATGTCAGCTTCATCGTGCCGCGTGGCAAAACACTTGGCTTGGTCGGCGAGTCCGGTTCGGGTAAAACGACCATCGGCAAATGTATCACACGTTTGATTAGGCCGACCGACGGCGAAATCCTGTTCAACGGCGTCGATTTAACGAAGCTCAACAATCGCGATATGCGCAAGATGCGCTCCGAGATACAGATGATTTATCAAGCACCGGCGGCCTCGCTCAATGGGCGGATGACTGTCGGGCAAATCGTCGGCGAGCCGTTGTTGCTGCACGAAAAGTTGAAGGGCGCGGCGGCGCGGCAACGGGTGCTCGAATTGCTGCATGTCGTCGGCCTCAAAGAGGAGCATTATTATCGCTACCCACACGAATTCAGTGGCGGGCAGCAGCAACGCATCGGGATTGCACGGGCGCTCGCCGTGCAGCCGAGTTTCCTCGTCTTGGACGAGCCAACATCGGCGTTGGATGTGTCGGTGCAGGCGCAGATTCTCAATCTGTTGCAAGATTTGCAAGATCGATTCAATTTGACCTATTTGTTCATTTCGCACGATCTCGGCGTGGTGCGTTATGTTTGCGATGAGGTGGCGTTGTTGTATCTCGGCAAAATCGTCGAAGTTGCCGACGTGCAAACCATATTCGAGGAACCGAAACACCCGTATACCCAAGCGCTCATCTCTGCGATTCCCGAACCCGACCCGACCGACGAAAAAGAGGAAATCATCCTCAAGGGCGACTTGTCGCTGTCGAAACCGGACGTCGGTTGCCCGTTCGCGCCGCGCTGCCATGCCGCGAAAGTTAGCGAATGCGACACGATTGAGCCGCCGCTTGTCGATACGGACGGCGGGCATCGCGTGGCGTGTCATCTGCACCCGGAGGCGGTTTGATGTTGCACGAAGTCGGCTTAGACGATATTCGCCCGATTGCGATTGGCGCGGGCATTCTCGGCACGGGTGGCGGCGGCAATCCATATCTCGGCAGTTTGCAATTGCGCAACGAAATCGCGCGGCGTGGCCCGCAAAAAATCATCAATCCGATGCACCTTGATGATGACACCCGCATCGTGATTGTCGGCGGCATCGGCGCGCCGACAGTGAGTATTGAGAAGCTCAGCGAAGGCACAGAGATGTTACGCGCCATGCGACGGCTTGAAGCGCATCTCGGTTACCCATTCGATGCCGTCGCCATTGCGGAAATCGGCGGCTCGAATTCGATGCACCCGATGATTGCCGGATTGCAGGCCGGTCTCCCGACGATTGACTCCGACGGCATGGGACGCGCCTTCCCCGAAATTCAGATGTCGTCATTTTTATTCGATGGCGCTGTCTTTGCCGCGCCGCTTGCGATGGTTGACGCCGGTGATAACGCCATCGTCATCCCACAGGCGGCGACGAATATTTGGGCGGAGCGCATGGCGCGGAATATCGCCGTCAGCATGGGGGCACGCGCCGGACTCGCCGGGTTCGTGATGACCGGTGCGCAACTGAAAGCGACCGGCATTCACTACACGTTGACGCTCGCGCATCGGCTCGGCTTGCGGGTGATTCGGGCGCAGCGCGACCGCGACGATGTGCCGCAAGTCGCCGCCGAGATGTTGAGCGGGCGCGTCGTCTTTCGCGGCAAAATCAGCGATGTTGAGCGGCGCACGACGAAGGGTTTCGCACGCGGCACGGTGACGGTGCAAAGTTTCGTGGGCGATGACGAATTGCGCATCGACTTTCAGAATGAATTTTTGATCGCCTATCACAACGGCAGTGTCGTCGCGACGGTGCCCGATTTGATTTGCATCGTGACCGACGAAACCGGCGAACCGGTCTCGACCGAGATGCTGCGCTATGGGGTGCGCGTCGCGGTGTTGACGGTGCCCGCGCCGCAAAAGCTGAAGACCGAGGCGGCGCTTCGGTTCGTCGGGCCGCGAGCGTTCGGCTACGATGTAGCCTTTCGGCCCCTGCCGGGCGAGAGCATCGGTATTGAGCCGCCAACATTAGAATTACAGACGAATCAATAATCATATCATGTAACGTGGAGTCGTAAATCACATTCAACCCCACCCCTGTATCCCCTCCCCGTGTACGGGGAGGGGACTCCACGAAGCGTAGTATCATGTGCTGTTCCCCCTCTCCGCATGTGGGGAGGGTTAGGGGGTGGGGTTTAGGCACACCAAGATACACAAAGAGAGGAAGGCTAAACCGTGCGAATCGGAATTGATGTCGGTGGGACGAATACCGACGCCGTGTTGATGGACGGCACGACGGTCGTGAGTTCGACCAAAACACCGACGACACCCAACGTAACCGACGGAATCACCACGGCGCTGCGCGGCGTCATCGACGAGTCGGGGATCGATGTTTCGGCGATTGATGGCGTCATGATTGGGACGACGCACTTCACAAATGCCGTCGTCGAGCGCAAACATCTGACAGAGACGGCTTGCATCCGGCTCGGCTTACCGGCGACGGTTTGCTTGCCGCCGATGGTCGATTGGCCGGACGAATTGCGCGATGTCATCGGCGGGCATTATTATCTCGCGCATGGTGGCCACGAATTCGACGGGCGCGAAATCTCGGCTTTCGATGAAAACGAGATTCGCGGCATCGCGCAGCAAATCGCCGACAAAGGCATCAAAGCGGTGGCGATCTCGTCGGTGTTTTCGCCGGTCAACACCGTCTTTGAAGAACAAGCCGCCGCGATTGTGCAAGACGTGATACCGGACGCGAGTCTCACGCTGTCGAGTTCAATCGGACGCATTGGTTTACTCGAACGCGAGAACGCGGCGATTATGAACGCTTGCCTGCGCGAGTTGGCAATCCGAACCATCGAGGGCTTCAAGTCTGCTTTAGAGACGATGAATATCGACGCGCCGTTTTATATGAGCCAAAACGACGGCACGCTGATGAACGCCGACTTCGCGAAAGAATACCCGGTGCTCACATTCGCCTCCGGCCCGACGAACAGTATGCGCGGCGCGGCCTTCTTGAGCGGCCTCAAGGATGCCATCGTCGTCGATGTTGGCGGCACGACGACCGACATCGGTGTGTTGCAGCACGGCTTCCCACGGGTGGCGGCCCTCGCGGTAGACATCGGCGGGGTGCGGACAAACTTCCGGATGCCGGACACGTACTCGATTGGTCTCGGCGGGGGCAGCATCATCTCGACCGACCCGTTGCAGGTCGGCCCGCAGAGTGTCGGTTATGAGCTAACGACGAAAGGGCGTATCTTCGGCGGCGATGTACTCACGACGACGGATATTATCGTTGCGTCCGGCAAAGAAGACATCGCCGATCAATCGAAAGTCGCCGATGTCGCGGCAGACTTGATCGCCGGTGTTGAAGACGCAATCGAAGAAATGGTCAACATCGCCGTAGACCGCATGAAGACGAGCGCGACTCCTGTGCCGGTCATCGTCGTCGGCGGCGGCAGCATCTTGATTCAGCGCGATGTCGCCGGGTCATCCGAAATGGTCAAGCCCGATCACTATCCGGTCGCGAATGCGATTGGCGCGGCGATTGCGCAAGTCGGCGGTGAGTGCGACCGCATCTTCTCGTTGGCGGAGATGAATCGCGACGAAGCGCTCGAACAAGCGAAAGCCGAAGCGAGCGAGAAAGCCGTCGCCGCCGGTGCCGACGCGAGCAGTGTTGAAATCGTCGAAGTCGAAGAAGTGCCGCTCGCTTATTTGCCCGGCAACGCGACTCGCATCATGGTCAAGGCCGTCGGCAATTTGAAGGAGGGCTGACGATGCGCCTCATCACTGAAGACATTCTCGAAGATATTGCGCTCGGCGCGGCGGTACTCGGCACGGGTGGTGGCGGCGACCCGTACATCGGCAAACTGATGGCGCGACAGGCGATTCGCGATTATGGCCCGATTGAACTCTACACGCTCGACGAACTTGACGACGACGACCTCGTTGTGCCGACGGCGATGATGGGCGCACCGACCGTCATGGTCGAGAAGATGCCCAACGGTGACGACATCGTGAATGCCTTTCAGGCGGTCGGCAAATATCTCGGCAAACCGATTCGCGCTACGATGAGCATCGAAGCAGGCGGACTCAACTCGGTCGTACCGATGTATTGCGCGGCGCGTCTGCGGATGCCGATGGTTGACTGCGACGGCATGGGCCGCGCCTTCCCCGAAATTCAGATGGTGACGCATACGATACACGGCATTTCGGCGACTCCGTTTGCTTTGTCCGACGAGCGCGGCAACACCGTCATCATGGAAACGATAGACAATCTTTGGACAGAGCGTTTCGCCCGCAGCGTCACGGTCGATATGGGCGCGATGGCGATGCTCGCCGCGTACCCGGCGACGGCTGCCGAACTCAGAGAAGCGGCGGTGCCGGGCACGATTACCCAAGCCGAACGCATCGGGCAGACGATTCGACGGGCGCGGGTGCAAGAAGAAAATCCGGTCGAAACCGTGCGGCAAGCTGTCGGCGGCTACGAGGTTTTTCGCGGCAAAATCGGCGATGTGCAACGCCGCACCGAAGCCGGGTTCGCCAAGGGCGATGCGTATATTGAAGGCATTGACGATTATGCCGGGCGCAAGCTGCAACTCAGCTTTCAGAATGAGCATCTCGCCGTGCGCATCGACGGCGAATTCAAAGTGACCGTGCCGGACTTAATCGCGGTGCTCGACATCGACACCGGCGAACCGATTACAACGGAAGGCTTGCGCTACGGTTTTCGTGTCGTGGTGATTGCCTTCCCGTGTACACCGAAGTGGCGCACGCCGAAGGGTCTCGAACTCGTCGGGCCGCGTTATTTCGGTTATGACGTGGATTATGTGCCGGTGGAAGAACGCTACGGTTGATACAGGTAACACGTGTAGAGGCGACCCGGCGGGTCGCCCCTACGAATCGTCGTGAACCAACGTAGGGCGGTTTGCGAACCGCCCCTACATAGGGCTGTCAAATGGCGTTGGGAGCGAATCATGCGCCTGTTACACGAACAAAATATTGAAGACATCGCGCTCGGTGCGGCGGTACTCGGCACGGGCGGCGGTGGCGACCCGTACATCGGCAAGGTGATGGCGCGGGAAGCGATTCGGCAGTATGGCCCGGTCGAGTTGTGGACGCTCGACGAATTCGATGACGATGACTTGATTGTGCCGTCGGCGGGCATCGGCGCACCGGCGGTGCTGACGGAAAAGCTGCCGAGCGGCGACGATATGATTCATGCGTTCAAGGCGCTCGGCAAATATATGGGCAAACCGCCCCGCGCCACGATGAGCATCGAAGCCGGGGGACTCAATTCGATCATGCCGATTTATGTCGCGGCGCGTTTGCAAATCCCGATGCTCGACTCCGACGGCATGGGGCGTGCCTTCCCCGAAATTCAATTGACGATCTTCACAACTTACGGCATCTCGGCGACGCCGTTGGCGATGGCGGACGAACGCGGCAACACCGTCATCATGGAAACCATCGACAATTATTGGACAGAGCGCTTCGCCCGCAGCGTCGTCGGCGATATGGGCGCGATGGGCATGATGGCGCTTTATGGCGCGACGATTGCGCAGCTCAAAGAAGCGTCGCTGCCGGGCACGATCACGTATGCCGAAGACATCGGGCGCACCGTGCGCCTCGCCCGCATCAACGAAGAGAGTCCCGTCGATGCCGTGCGCGAAGCGGTCGGCGGATTTCTGATCTTCACCGGCAAAATCACCGATGTTGACCGGCGTATTGAAGGCGGCTGGAATCTCGGCGATTGTAAGATGGAAGGCGTCGATGATTTCGCCGGGCGAAACTTGCTGCTCAATTTTCAAAATGAGCATCTCGCTGTGCGCGTCGATGGCGAGTTCGCGGCGACGGTGCCCGATCTCATCACCGTGCTCGACATCGACACCGGCGAACCGATTACGACCGAAGCCTTGCGTTATGGGATGCGCGTCGCCGTGATTGCGTTTCCGTGTCATGAAAAGTGGCGCACCCCCGCCGGGCTTGAACTCGCCAACCCGCGTTATTTTGGTTACGATGTCGATTACATTCCGGTCGAGGAACGCTATAGATCATGACGACCCTGCGCGAAATCACACACGACGATGTCCTCGCACTCGCGATTGGCGCGGGTGTACTCGGCACCGGCGGCGGTGGCAATACCTATCTCGGACGCTTGCGGCTTGAGCGCGAACTCAATATACAAGGACATCCCTGCCCGGTGATTTCGGCGGATGATGTGCCGGATGATGCGTTGGTTTGCGCCGTCGGGACGATGGGGGCGCCGACGGTTGGCGTCGAGAAAATCATGGCCGGGCACGAAGTCGCGCTCGCAGTCCGCGCGCTCGAAAAGCATTTGCGGCAAGACATGTTCGCGATTGTCATCGGCGAAATTGGCGGCTCGAACGCCATCGGCCCGATTGTGTCTGCGCTGCAACTCGGCCTCCCCGTCGTCGATGGCGACCCGATGGGGCGCGCCTTCCCCGAATTGCAGATGGACACGTTCATGATTTACGGCGTCTCGCCGATCCCGATGGCGCTCGCCGACAGCCACGAGAATGTCGTCATCTTCGAGCATATTCAGTCGGCATTGCAAGCCGAAGCCTACGCCCGCAGCTTGACGATTGAGATGGGCGGCAGCGCAGCGCTCGTCATGCCGGTGATGACGGGGCGCGATATGAAAGCGGCCATCATTCGCGACACACTTTCTCTAGCAATCGACATCGGCAAAACGGTGCTTCACGCCCGCGAGACACACATCGACCCGGCACAAGCCATCGCCGAACATACCGGCGGCGCGGTGCTGTTTCGCGGCAAAATCGTCGATGTCGAACGCCGCACCGTGAAAGGCTTCGCACGTGGCAACATGACACTCGTTGGTTTTGGCGACGGCGATGATGTGATGGAAATCGACTTTCAGAACGAAAATTTAATCGCGAGGCACAACGGCGAAGTTGTCTGCACGGTGCCGGACTTGATTACGATTGTCGATAGTGAAGACGGCGAGCCGATTGGCACTGAGTCGCTGCGGTATGGGCTGCGCGTCGCCGTGCTTGCCATGCCCGCGCCGGACGAACTCAAGACGCCGCAGGCGCTCGCCGTCGTCGGGCCGAGCGCTTTTGGTTATGACGACGTGATCTTCAAGCCGCTCATCGCAACACATTCTTGACGTCAAAGATTCAACGCAAAGCCACACCATGCCATCCGATTTACACACCCGGCGAAAGATGCTACAATGCCCACCGCATAAAATAAAGCGATGGTCAAGCTATTGAAATCTTATCACAAATTATTGCTCGTGATGTTGCTCGCTCTCGGCGTGCGATTGGTTGTGCTGCCGTTGATTCATCATCCGGGTATTGGCGATCCCAATCATTATTACAATCTCGGAAATTTGCTGGCCGAAGGGCGCGGCTTCAACATCGATTATATCTGGCAATTCAACGACCCGCCGGAGCAAATCAATCACCCGGACGATTATTGGATGCCGCTGACGAATGTGTTCGTCGCCGGGTCGGTGACTTTATTCGGTTCTGGCGTCCGGTCAGCGATCTTGCCGTTCATCGTGATGAGTCTGTTCATCCCGGTGATTGCTTACCTCGCCGCCCGGCAGCTCAACACAACGGAAGATACGGCGCTTTTCGCCGCCGCGACGACGGCCGTCTTGCCGGAGTTCGTCCTCAATTCATTGCGCACCGACACGACGATACCGAATGTCTTGCTCGTTTGCGGCAGCATTCTGCTGCTGACGGTTGGCGTCCGACGCGGCAGATTTTTGCCGTATGTGCTCAGCGGAGTCTTGGCCGGGCTAGCCTTTCTCGTCCGCAGCGACAGTTCTTTGCTCGTGCCGATGCTCATCGTCACCATGATCGCCTATCATCGATGGGGGCGTGATCTCGTCACGGATGTGCGCAGTTGGCGTTTCGCCGTTGCGACGGTCGTCGTCATGGCCGCCGTCGTTGCGCCGTGGATTGCCCGCAATTATTCGATCAACGGCACACCGACGACGCCGAAAGTCAGCCAAATGTTTTTCCTGACGGACTTCCGCGAGCATTATGTCTACGACGATGACATCACACTTGCAACACTCCTCGAAAAACAAACGATCCCGCAATTGATCGGCAAACGTCTCTTCGAGATGGCCGCGAGCGCAAAGCTGATGTATACGACGCTCGACATCTTCTTGCCGATACCCGTGCTCGGTGGGCTGCTGCTGCTCATCTATCGCCGAGACCGCGACCGTTTGCTCATCCTAGCGCCCGCATTGATTTTGCTGCTCGGCGTCTATTTGTTTTACACGATACTCGTCCCGTTCAAGAGTCAAGGCGGCAGCTTCAAGAAAGCCTATCTGACGCTGATCCCGCTCATCGTCCCGCTCGCGAGTTATGCGCTTGAACACGCGATTCAAGATCGGCGTTTGCGCATCGGCGCGATGCTACTCGTCGTCGCTTTCATGACGGCCAACGCCGTCGAACTCGTGCGCCAAGACAGCCGCAATGTGACGGCCTATATGGATTTTATTCATCAGATGGTGGACGAAGCCCAACAATTGCCGGACACCAACGGCGATGGTGAAATCGTGCTGATGACGCAAGACCCGTTCATGTTCCGTTTTTACGGGATGCGCACCGTCATGATCCCGATGGACGACCGCGAAGCCGTGCTCGAAGTCGCGCAGCGTTATGGCGCAGACTACATCATGATGCCGCCCGACCGCCCCGCGCTCGACCCGATTGCGCAAGGGACAGAAATCGACCCGCGCTTCGAGCATGTGCGCGATGTGCCGGGCACGGGGGCGTCGTTTTTCGGCTTCAATTTCGACGGGTCGTGAGGGCTGATGCGTTTTGTATTTCTCGGAAAGATGACGGGCATATCGTGTGGCACTGTAGGAATCATAGCAACGCAGATAATACCAGTAGGGGCGACTCGGCGAGTCGCCCCTACAAAAAACGCATGACTCAATTCGCGGCGATGAACCACCACGCGATACGGCTCCTACTGATGATGTTGATACCAATTGGCATTGCGCTGCCGCTTCTCGTCGCATATCACACCACCGCCGCAGCACAACCGCCATCATCGACGCCGTTCGTCTTCGTCACCCATACATTCACGCCGACGCCGGAAGATTTCGCCCCGCCGACGGCAACACCCACCCCACAACCCATCGCATCGCCTGTAATCGTGCCGTCATCGACGCCGTTCGTCTTCGTCACCAATACGCCGCCGCCTTCGCCGACCGATCTGCCAACAGCGACGCCGACTCTGACCCCATCGACGACACCGACGCCGTCCGACACACCAACGCCGACGATCACACCGACACCGACGCAACCGTTATGGACACTGACTCCGGTGTCGAATGCCGGCGCACCACCCGCATTTGAAAGCGGCGCGGCGGGCTTCTCGGCCACGGATGGATGGAGTTGTGGCGACTTCCCGTGTGACTTCGACATCGCCGGATTTCTGCGGCGGATACAGGTGCCGCGCGGGTATGTCGTCGAACACGTCGGGCAATTTCCCGGCCAGCCGATGCAAATTGTTTACGGGCCGGACGGTCGGCTCTATGGAACAGTGCTCGAAGATGGCAAGCATAACGGCGCGGTGTATGCACTCAATGCAGACGGCAGCAGTGAGCGTTATAGCAGCGATTTGATTTCGCCGGTCGGTCTCGCCTTTCAGCCCGGTACAGATGTGCTCTACGTCAGCGCCCGCGAGACGGCGCTTGCCGGTGGCGGCCTGTGGCGTGTGCCACCCGGCGGCGGCACAGCCCAACAAATCTTGACCGGATTGCCGTGCTGCTACTCAATCATCGACAATCAACCCAACGGCATGATTTTCGGCCCCGACGGCTTGCTGTATCTTGGAGTCGGGGCGTTGACCGATCATGGCGAAGGCGAATTGCGCGACACGTATGCGAATATTTTGCCGCTTGAAGCCAGCATCTTGCGCGTGCAAGTTCACACGGCTGAGGTCGAAGTCGTCGCGTCGGGGATCCGCAATCCATACGATCTCGCCTTCGATTCGCGCGGGCGATTTTTCGCCACCGATCAAGGACTCATCACCGGCGTTGGCGACCGTCTGCTGGCGATTGAAAGCGGGCGACATTACGGTTGGCCATATTGGAGAACGCGCGGTTGTGGTGGCTGCCCGCCGCGTCAACCCGGCATCGACATCGCGCCGGATTTGCTGCGCTTCCCGCAATATTCGACTCCGCGCGGCATCGTCGCCTACACGGGGACGCAATTCCCGGCCAATCTATTCGACGATTTGTTCGTCGTCTTGTGGGGCGGCGTCGAAGGCGGGCAACGAGTCGTGCGCATCGACCCCGACGACCCGAACATCGGCAACCCGGACTACACACCCGAACCGTTCATCACCGGCCTGATTCGCCCGATTGATGTCGCCATCGCGCCGGACGGTTCGCTCGTCGTCGCCGACTTCATTCACGGGCATGTATGGCGTGTGCGTTATGTCGGCGTGTAGTGTATTGTGAGCGATTACACAATTTCCATTCCCGACAGCTTACGACAGCTTATCTGACTCAACAGCGCACACGATCTTTTGCCCGATGCACGTAATTTGCTGCTGTTTATCGCGCGTCCCAAAAGACTGATTATGCTACAATAACAGCACCGAAAATAAAGATTGCAGGGGGTACAATTATGTTTGCTTTGCGATTGTTCACTTTTTTACTGGCTTTTGTGGTGCTCTCAATCACAGTCTCAATCGGTGCGGGGCTGTCGGTGGCTGATACGGCATACGCACAATCGATTGGGGGCAAAATTGTTTATACAGCAGACGCGCTGGACACAAACGAAGACGGCGTCATCGACGCAACCGACAACGACATCATGTTCTCGATTGAAATCGGGGCTGACCCAGCGACAGACCGCTTCAGGATTGCGGGTGGCCCACCGGCAAGCGCCGCCTATCCACGTTTGACGGATGATGCCAAATTTGTCTTGTGCCACGCCTTCACAGACACCGATGGCGACGGTGTGATCGACCATCAAAAAGACATGCCCTTCGTCGCCATACTCGGTGCAGACGGCGCTGACTTAACGCCGTTGACCATGCCGGGCAACGATGTTTCGCTCGAAGCCAATTTCTCCCCAGACGAAAAATCGATTGTCTTCACACGAGCTACCGCAGACACCGACGGCGATGGCCAAGTGACGATAAACGACACGCGCCAGTTGGCGATTAAGCCGTTGGGTGTGCTCAATGCGGATGCCCCCAAAGCGAGCGATTTTGCCGACGATTCTGAGCCGATGATCTTGACCGACGACGACATCACGGTTTCGCGACCTCAATTCTGGACGGAGACGATGGTGCTGTTTGAAGCGCGTCGCCTGAGCGACGACCGTCTCGGCGTGTATGTGTACGACCTCGAACAAGGCACGATGACGCGCATCAGCCCTGAGGATATGGACGCGACCAATCCACAAATTTCGCCCGATGGCACACAAATCGTCATGCAGGTTGCGGCAGAGGCCGGGTCGCGGATATGGGTCTATGATGCCGCCGCCGAAACACTCAACGACGTCACACCTCTTGAAGGCAGCGCCAGCGATGCGAGTTGGTCGCCGGACGGCAGCACATTGGCGATGGTCGTGGCGTCTGCCGACACATCCGACCTCGTGTTGTATGACGGCAGCACGACCGATGTGTTGGTCACAGAGCAAGGCGTCATCAGCATGACGGCCTTTGCGCCCGACGGCGAATCCATCGCCTATGCGTTGACGACCGACGAAACAACCAGCCTGAATGTGGTGTCGTTGGATCAAGCATTCATGGCGAAATTGACGCCCGATGATACACGCCTTGTCGAATTCGTCTGGTCGCCGGACGAAAAGGGCACTTGATCAAATAATCGTAACTGCTCAGCATACAAGTTCGATATTCGATGCCAAATTGTAATCTTTTGTTCATATTTCTTGTGGCATTTCAGATTACAATATGGGATGATCGGTCAGATTTTCATCTGCAATTTTGCTTTGAGCGTATGTAGAGTCCGGAAAATAATTCGAAAAGACGCAACGATGTACGATGAAGAATAAATTACGTGTTTTCCGTAGGGGCGCAGCGCGCTGCGCCCTTACGTGCATCGATTTTCTGACGTATCGCGCTTTTCTTGGCGCTCTTGATGGTTGACTCGTTTCAATTATTTTCCAAATACTAACCGAAGGTTACTTGTATATCAGTCAAATTGTGGTTGTATTAAAGGTAGTCACAATGTGCAGAACACGATGGATATTGATCAGTCTCGTCTTGGTGGTTGTGTTGGGGATGACGGCAGTTGCGCCTGCGTTGGCGCAGGATAATGCGCCGAGCTTTATGGGCAACCCCGATGTGCCCGCGCCGGAATTCCCCGCCGATTTGGATTGGCTCAATGTGCCACACGGCTTGTCCTTTGAAGAAGACCTGCGCGGCAAAATTGTCGTGCTCGACTTCTGGACGTATGGTTGCATCAATTGCATCCACATGATTCCAATCCTCAGACAGTTGGAAGAAAAGTATGCCGATGAATTGGTCGTCATCGGTGTGCATTCGGCAAAATTTGCCAACGAAGGCAATACCGATAACATCCGGCAGATTGTCCAACGTTACGAACTCAGACATCCCGTCATCAACGACAGCGAATTTGAAGTGTGGAACACGTACCGGCCTCTCGGTGTCAACGCATGGCCGACCTTCGTCGTCATCGACCCGCGCGGCAATTATCTCGGTGCGCAGTCTGGCGAAGTGCCGTTCGATGCCTTCGACCGTTTGATTAACGCGATGGTGAACGAATTCGATGCGCTCGGCGAAATCAATCGCGAGCCGATTGACATCCAACTTGAAGCCGCGATTGTCCCCGACCAAGTGTTGGCCTTCCCCGGCAAAGTTGTCGCCGACGAAGCGTCGAACCGCTTGTTCATTGCCGACAGCAATCACAATCGCATCATCATCAGCGATCTCGATACTTATGAGGTGCTCGACATCATCGGCGAAGGGACGAAAGGCTTGCGCGATGGCCCGTTCGAGACGGCGCAATTCAACAAGCCACAAGGCATGTTCGTCGACGGCAGCACAATGTATCTCGCCGACACCGAGAACCACGTCATCCGACAGATTGATCTTGAAGCGCGAGAAGTCACGACGATTGCCGGGACGGGCGAACAGGTCTACTCGCGGTTTGTGGTCGGCCCGGCACGGGAAGTCGGCCTCAACAGCCCGTGGGATGTTGAGTTGGCGGAATTGAATGGCGAGCGCGTCTTGTTCATCGCGATGGCCGGGCCGCATCAATTGTGGCAGTTGTTCCTCGATGAAGGCATAGTGAGTCCGATTGTGGGCAGTGGCATCGAAGGGCTGCAAGATGGCGGCTTCGGCGATGCTCAACTCGCCCAACCGAGTGGCCTCTACTTCGCCGACAACAAACTTTATTTTGCCGACAGCGAATCGAGTTCGCTGCGTGTCGTCGATTTCGATGTGCGAGAAGTACGCACGGTAGCCGGCCCGGTGACGAACAACCTGTTCGATTTTGGCGATGTGGACGGCCCGGTCGGGACATCGCGCTTGCAACATGTGTTGGGTGTGACCGGCGGGCCAAACGGTGAAATCTTCATCGCCGACACGTACAACAGCAAAATCAAAATGCTCGACCCGTTGACGAATATCACAACCACGTTGACGGGGCAGGGGGGCACGGGCGGTTTCCTCGACGGTGCGCTTGATGTCGCCGAGTTTGACGAACCCGGCGGTCTGTCGTATGCGGATGGGCGCTTGTTCATTGCCGACACGAACAACCACGCGATTCGCGTCATCGATCTCGCATCGAACGAAGTCAGCACGGTCACCTTCCCGAATCCGGAGCGCTTGGTTGTCAATGACTTCGCGATTATCGGCGGCAACAGTGCGCTCGGTGTCGAGATTATGCTCGACGAGCAAACCCTGTCGCCGGGCGAAAGCGAAATTTTGCTCGAAATCAATTTGCCCGAAGGCTTCCAATTGAATGATACGGCGCCGTTCACGGCCACGTGGTCGTCCAACGGCGAAGCGATCACGATTGCGGAAGAAAATGCAACACAGCGTATTGTGCATCCCGAAGTGCCGCTTCATATCCCGGTCAGCTTGAGCGAAGGCAGCGATGTCTTGCACGGCGACCTGACGATTTATTACTGCCGCTATGGTGAAAATGGCTTGTGCTTCATCGACGAATTGAGCGTCGATGCGCCGGTGACAGTCAGCGCGGATGGCGCAGCAGCGCCGATTAGCATCGTGCGCGATGTGCCACTGCCGCCCATTGCGTCGGGATTCTAATCTCGGCGCATCGATGATGCGTTGAATAAACGCCCTCGCCAACGTGAGGGCGTTTTTATATGCAATCTTTTGTAACAGCTTTTTTCTTGGCGATCTTTGCGCCAAGGTGCGTGCTCGCTCTCGTTTTGCCAATTGCCAATCCATCGCCGGAATTCGTTCTCTGCTTTAAGCAAAATGCGTGTTATGCTTATGTTTTTGATAATCCAGCGATGATTTTTTCGTTTGCTGCCTTGTTTCAATTTTGCGATTTTCGGTTTTGCAATATTGTAAGCCGATACTCATAAACTCTCTACTTTATTTTACGTAAAATGGTTGTACAGTTAAGCTAACTGTGATGGTCAACGACCACCCGCTAAAGGCGAGTGGTTGCCGCCGCATGATTTTGATGAATGCTGCCTAGTGACAAATTATCGTTATCTGTTGTGCGCAGTAACCGCTCAAATTTGAGCAAGGAGGAACAAGTTCAGGATGACACATTGGCGACAATTGCGAGGGCGAGAACTCGACACCTATATCGCGCAGGATTTGGGCTTGCGCGTTGAACGTGTCCGCAAGGCACGGCGATATAATGAACAAGACCTCTATGGCATGAGCGATGATGGGGGACTGAGTTGGGAAAATCTGCCCTATTACAGTACAGACACCAACGCCGCGCTCGACCTCGTTTTAGAGCAACCCAGTATCAAGGGGGTGCAAATCCACAAAGTGAAACCCGACAAATACGTGGCGCATGTCTTCGATGGCCGTGCCTTGGACACGGTGATTAACGCGACCGGTGCGACGCCTGCGCTGGCGATTTGTCGCGCGTGGTTGACGTGGCGCGAAGACAAACGCCGACAACTCGAAGATGTTAGCGCATTGACGAGTGGATGATGGTAAAACACCTTACGAATACATTCGGGGCTTTTCGCGCTTTTTTGGTTGAAGTGCCGCCAGACATTAAAAGGCTTGTCCGGTAATTCATTCAGCATACAAAGGGCTGATCCTTTGACGATAGATAACTGCTCAGCATACAGGTATGAATCGGACAGGATAAAATAGATATTGAACCGCAAAGACGCCAAGAGCGCCAAGAATTTTTCAAAATCGCTTTGCGTTCTTTGCGTCTTTGTGTTGAATCTTTTCGAGCTTATTTTACAACATGGATTCATGCCTTAAACAAAACTGACCAAGGTGTTGCAAAAGGTGCTAGCGGTTCAATATCTTGCTATCCCGCTTGATTGACCCGTGTATACTGAGGCATTATCTTTGGCTTTGCGCACTTTGAGGAATGCTTGATGATCACAGCTTGGCCGGAAAAACCATTCATTTACGAAATCAACACATGGGTGTGGCTGAACACCCTGAGCAGATTTTACAATCACCCGATAACGCTGGAAAATGTGCCCGATGAGGTGATTGAGGCGTTGACGGCGCTGCCAATTGATGCAATTTGGTTGATGGGGGTGTGGGAACGCAGCCCCGGCGCCGCGCGCAGTGCGCGTCAATATATCGACGAATATCGCCCCGCCCTGCCGGACGTCACCATCGATGATATTGTTGGCTCGCCGTATGCGATCTACACCTATCGTGTCGATGAAGATCTCGGCGGGCGGCGTGGGTTGGCGCATTTTCGTCAGCGACTTCAAGCGCATGGGTTGAAGTTGATGCTCGACTTCGTGCCGAATCATGTCGCGCTTGACCACCCGTGGACGCGCATTCATCCTGAATATTTTGTGCTTGGCACCCCCCGCGATATTTTTCAACAATCCGACAATTTCTTTTACAGCCGCGACGCAACCGGGCAAACGATTGTGATTGCACACGGGCGCGACCCGTACTTCCCCGGTTGGTCGGACACGGCACAAGTCAACGCCTTCAGCCCCGCGCTGCGCGAAGCGGTGGCGCAAACATTGCTCGACATCGCCGAACAGTGCGACGGTGTGCGTTGCGATATGGCGATGCTCA
The DNA here is from genome assembly GCA_003695675.1 of Chloroflexota bacterium. Classification (GTDB taxonomy): domain Bacteria; phylum Chloroflexota; class Anaerolineae; order Aggregatilineales; family Phototrophicaceae. The sequence goes on along the minus strand of RFIA01000326.1, from coordinate 5,653 downwards.
TGCTCAACGAAGTTTTTGCCCGCACGTGGGAAGGTTACGTCGGCGCACCCCCGGCAACCGATTTTTGGCTTGAAATTATACCCCGCATCAAAGAACAGCATCCGCATTTTTTGTTCATGGCCGAAGTCTATTGGGATATGGAGCACCGCCTGCAACAACAAGGCTTCGACCTGACGTATGACAAGCGCTTGTACGACAATCTTCAAGACAACAATGTCCGCGGTATTCGAGCGCATTTGCGGGCGGAAATCGAATTTCAAAAGCATTTGGTGCGCTTCATCGAAAATCATGACGAAGAGCGTGCGATGGCGACACTCGGCCTCAAACGCGGCATGATCAGCGCGATTTTGATTTGCACCTTGCCCGGCGGTACATTGCTGCACGACGGGCAGCTCACTGGGCGGCGAGTCAAGCTGCCGGTACAATTGGGGCGGCAGCCATTTGAGCCGGAACATCAAGAATTGCAGGCATTTTATCAAAAACTTTTGCGCGAGACTCGTGCCGCAATTTATCATGAGGGGGAATGGTCGCTGCTCAACGTGACGCCTGCCGAAGATGACAACGGCACGCACAAAAATTTAATCGCTTATGGTTGGCGGCATAACGGCGAGGTGCGCTTGATTGTCTTGAACTTCAACGATGGCGCGTCGCACGGCTTGGTCGATGTGACGGCGTGGTTAGACGGGGTGGCGAACGATTGGCGTTTGCACGATGTGTTGTCCGGCGATGTCTATCAACATACGAATGATGAATCGCAAGCGCGTTTATATGTCAATCTCGATGGCTTTGCGGCGCATCTATTTCGCCTTGAGCAATGATGCAACTGCCCACGATGAGTCGTCGCTTGCGGATGGCGACATTGCTGTATGGTATGATTGTCTTCTTCTGGTTGACGCCGGAAGAGGATAGCGTTGTGACGGTCACAATTCTCGGCGTGGTCGCGGCATTTCTGATGGCGTGGTGGCAATTGCTGCGCTGGCGCGGCGGGCACGCTGTGCGGGCGCGGCTCGTGCCGCTCATGCTGGCCGTCTTCGGTGCGCTTGTCGGGATACTGGCGGGTGGGGCGACAGCTTTCTTGATGCTGATGAAGAACGCGATACACGGTCATGAAAATCTCGATTATCGCCCGGAGTTGATGCTGGCGATTTTGGAGCGCGTGCCGGTTTGGGCGTTGGCTGGCGCACTGTTGGGGCTGGGCTTCGGTTTGGCGTGGCTCGCGCTGCGAGAGAACCCGCGCCCTTATTGATCTTTTATTCATCCAACAGCGGCTGTTGTTGGGGCGGCAATTCCGGCTGAGGCGCAGGCGCGTCATCGAGCAGCTTTTTCAACTCGCGTATCCACTTGTTGGCGTCGATGCGGCGTCTGTCGTCGGCGTTCTCGAAGATGCCGTGTGCAACTTCCATGAGTTGCAATGCGACTGGGTTGTTGCCGTTGCGATGATAGGCGAGCGCCAGATAATACAATGTCTCAGGACGTTGTGGGTCGGCATGATAAGCCTGTGTGAAGTGTGTGATTGCTTCATCCCACTTCTTGGCTCTGTACGCAAGCATACCAAGACCGTAATGCGCAAGCATCTCGACCGGATACAGCCGCAGCGCTTCTTCAAAGTCGGGTTGTGCTTTTTCCGGCAAGCCGTCTTCCATGTAGATTAAGCCGCGCGTGGCAAAATATTCTGAGCGTGGCAGTTCTTCGATAGCATACGTGATGTGGTCAACGGCATCGTCGAAGCGCCCTCTACGATAAAAGTCGAGCGCCATCTTGTAATATTCGTCCGCTTGATACCGCGTGAAGCCGAGACGTTGCGTTAGTCGCGCCATATTTATACCTGACGTAACTACTCACATAAAAGGACACATTAAGCAAAAGGAAAAGATATTGAACCGCCTGAGTAGTTACTACCTGACTAAATCGACTCTTGTTTCTATCAGTATAGCTGAAATACGGAAAATTGTCGCAATGCGTCTGCGATGTGGCGACGCAAACGTTGCGTTTTGTGATACGATTCCTTCGTCTTTTCTTGGCGTCTTGGTGGTTGGATGATTTTCATGTTTTGCTTTCAATGCACCACACGTCGCATGACATCCGTTATCCAAGACTGACGTTCATAAGCGTCTCAAATGAAAACCACCATCGACATGGATGATTTCGCCGGTTGAAAACGGCAGCAAATCGTCGGCAATGGCGACGACGATGCGGGCGACATCATCCGGCGTGCCCCATCGTCGAATCGGCGTCAGGCCATCGGCAATCAAGCGATCATACTTTTCAGCGACGCCGCTCGTCATATCGGTTTCGATGATGCCGGGTCGGATTTCGTACACATGAATGCCATGCTCGGCGAGGCGGTCGGCGAACAACATGGTCATCATACTCATCCCGGCTTTCGAGATACAATATTCGCCGCGATTCGTGCTCGCTGTGAAGGCGCTAATCGACCCGATGTTGACGATTTTCGGCGCGATGCTGTGGTCATTATCGAGCAAGCCGAGCATCGTCTTGGCGACGAGTTGGGTCAAAAAGAACGGACCCTTGAGATTGACGTGCATCACCTCGTCGTAATTGTCTTCGGTTGTTGCGAGCAAATCCATGCGTTGGCGCGGCGCCATCCCCGCGTTATTGACGAGCATGTCGATGCGGGCATATTCGGCCATGACCGTCTCGACGAGGCGAGCGCGGTCATCGGCATTGGCGATGTCGGCCTGCACGGTGATGGCTTCGCCGCCGGACGAACGGACGCCCGTCGCGGTTTCTTCGGCGGCGGCGTGATTGCCGCGATAATTGACGACGACGCGCCAACCGCGCGTGCCGAGCGCGAGCGCAATCCCGCGCCCGATACCGCGCCCCGCGCCGGTGATGAGTGCCACTCGTGCTTCAGTCATGCGCCGTCACCTCGGACGTGCTGTATCGTGGATGCTTGTGCTTTTGACATAGACTAGCGTCGCAGCGATGGTGAAAAGGCGGTCGTTGCGGTCTCTCGTTGCATTTCATGGGCGTATCATATAGGATGCGCCGACAGATTGCAATTTAGATTTGACAAGGGCACCCACATGACACGAACACGCATCGCACTTATCGGGACGGGCGGCATCGCACAAAGCCACGTCAACGCTGTCCGCGCAGCAGCCGACCGCGCCGAACTCATCGCCGTTGTTGACATCAATCGGCAGACGCTAGCGCGTTTCGCCGACGAGCACCACATCGACGCACAATACACCGACGTGGGCGCGATGTTGGCCGCCGAGCATCCCGATCTCGTGTTGATTTGCACCCCGCCGCAAGTGCATTGCGAACTCAGCATTCAAGCGATGGAAGCCGGGGCATGGGTGTTGTGTGAAAAGCCGTTGGTCGCCTCGCTTGCGGAACTCGACCAAATCGAGGCGGCGCAAGCGCGAACCGGCCTGTATACGAGCAGCGTTTTTCAGTGGCGTTATGGCAGCGGTGCGCAGCACCTCAAACATTTGATCGATGATGCGGCAGTCGGGCGACCGTTGCTCGGCATTTGCCAAACGACATGGTATCGCGATGAGGCCTACTACGCCGTGCCATGGCGCGGGACATGGGCGAGCGAACTCGGCGGCGTGACGATGGGGCACGGCATCCACGCGATGGATATGTTCTTGTGGTTGTTCGGCGAATGGACGCAGGTCAGCGCGATGATGGGCACGCTCAATCATGCCATTGAAGTCGAGGATGTGTCGTTGGCGCACGTCCGTTTTGCCAACGGCGCGATGGGTAGCATCATCAACAGCGTCGTCTCGCCACGACAAGTGTCTTATGTGCGCATGGATTTTGAACGGGCGACGGTTGAGCTAGAGCACCTCTACGCATACAGCAATCAACATTGGCGATACAGCACGTATGATGGCGGCGACGACGAGGCGCTGCGCCAATGGGCGACGATTGACGGGGACGCACCCGGCAGTCATGCCGCGCAGTTGGCGCACATCCTCGATTGTATGCAGCGCGACGAAGAGCCGTTGACGAGTTGTGCCGGTGTCCGCAGTACGCTTGAATTCATCGCGAGTTTGTATAAATCCGCGATGACGGGGACGCCGGTGCAGCGCGGTTCGATTGCCGTCGATGACCCGTATTATACGCACATGTGTGGCTTGTGTTGAACCGCGACGCTCGGCAGGCCGCCTTTGCATCTCAATCTGTACATCTACTCCACTTCTACTTCTGTTGGGAGCAGCGCCTCACGCGCTTGCTTGAAGACGCGACGCGCTTCTTTGGCGTCGGCAGCAGCGAGCAACCCGGCGCTGACCTCGAAGGCGATTTCTTCCGGCAGATTGCGCACCTCAAACGGACGCCCGTTGCTGCGCCCCCAACGCTTGATGGTGAAGCGTTCCCAACGCAGCAATTCATCGTGCATCGATTTTGCGGGGTCGTGCGCTACATCGTTAGATGTCGTATCATCCGGCACAGCGTGCTGTGCCCCGCCATCATCGCCGTTATCATCATCCATGCCGACGGGGCGCTCGCCCCACGCGACCGGCGCGGCTTGATAATAGCGCTGTCGAATCTCGTTGATGCTCAAGACCGGGTAGGCGGTGCGAATCTCGTCGAGGCGCAGTTGCACATCGCGCGGGCGGATGTCCTCGAAGGCGGCGCGGTGTTCGCCCGGCCAAAACGGGAGCAGCTCTTGCGTGATCTTCTGCGCGACGCGGACGAGCTTCGGCCACAACGTGCGCTCGATGAAAATGCGCTCGGCGACTTTTGCATTGGCTTCGGTCGCGTTCTCGCTGACGAGACCGACGGGGATGCCGAAGATATTCAAAATCTCGTTGCGATGCGCTTCGCGTCCTTTGAGAAAATCAAGCTCGTTGTGGCTCAAGCCGATGTGCTGCCATTCGATGCTACTGCCGCGCAAGAAAGCCGTGCGCCGTTGGCCACCGCCGTAGCTTTGTCGCCACTCTTGTTTGATGCGCTCGTAATCCGAGTCGGAGACGAATTCCTTGATGTTGACAATCCCCGCCGGGACGCCATTGTCACGCCCGAAGGTGTTGCGATTCCACTCCGACATGGCGCGATCATTGCTGACGGCGAGACGCGCCGCTTCGAGCGCAGACAGGCCGTAGTAGTCATTGGCCGGATGCCAACGCTTGAAGTGAATCACCTCTTGCGCTTCCAATGGAATGAAGTGCCCGTCAACCTCGTAAACATAGCCTTTGACATACTGTGTCGCGTCCGGCACGATGCTCACACGGTCGGGGCGCAGCGGCCAAATTTGCGTGGGCACACCGGCAGTGTCCCCAGCGAGAAACCAATAGGCATCGCCGGTGAGTTCGAGATAACCAAAGGTTTGCTCGAACAACTCGAAGCGACTCAGATACGGATTCGGCGCATCGAGCAGCGCCTCCAACGGATGCTGTTCGACAGCGATACGCGCCTCGCCCTCGACGCGAAAGACCTCAAGCGGGACGAGCGCCGCCGCCTCCGCGATGCGATTGACGGCGACATACACCCACGGCGATTGGCGATAGATGGTCGATTGTGTCGCCGTCATGCTGAGGTCGGGCCATGTATAAGCATTGTGCTGCGCGACGGGGGCGATGTGTGGCGCGGGGCGCAAGCCACGCCGCTTGCCGAACATTCGGCTTAACCAGTGAATCATGAGATACCTCCTATAGAAACATGAACGATTGATAGTTTG
>RFIA01000325.1 GCA_003695675.1 Chloroflexota bacterium | reverse complement strand
TACCGTCCGAGAATCGTCGCCGGGTCGCTGCGATTCGTCAGCATCAATAAGAACACCACGACACTTGCGATGAACCACCAACGCATCAAACGAATATCGAATTCAATACGGTGTCGTGTCATCGTCACGAGTCGCATCCTTGCGGGCCATCGGGCGGCACCGCATCGGCGGGCAGATAGAGGTCGGTCATGCGGCCAAACAATTCGATTGGGAAGCAATAGGCTTTGACGAGATTGTTGGCCTCAATGTAGGCGAACAACGCCGGGTCGAAATCGTCATGCCCTTCGGTGACGATGACGGCTTGCGGCGGGCCGACCCCAATGCGTGACCATGCCTCGATGCGTCCCGTACCGGCTCGCCATTCGTCGGGCGTCGTGTTGTTGATGGTTGCGTTGGCAACGAAATTGCGTCTGTCCGGCATCATCAGATAATACATCGGCGCACCGGCAATCGGCACATCGTCGGGCACAATGTCGGCGACTTGCTCGCCGACCGGCAGCAATTGCGCCAGATTGTCGCGAGTGCGGTGATGAGCGAAGTCGGCGGTGTCGGCGACCACAATCGCAATCAGCGCGAGTGTCGCCGCGAACCCGGCCAGTGTGATGGTTTGTCGAGTTGCCTCTGTCGAGAAATCGCCGTTGATTTGCGCAATCATCCCGGCCAGCAGCAGCGCAATCAACGGCATGGCGTGGACGAAATAATACGAGCCAATCAAAATATTGACGTGCGCCAGCGTGAAGAACATCACGACCCAACTGACAATGAACACCAGCGCGATGATGACATCGGCAGAGCGACGCCGCCACAACGCCAACAGAGTCAAAAAGGTGACGCTGATGGATTCGAGCGGATGAAAACGCACGTATTGCGCGAAGTGGTCGAGATTGAGTTGCACACGGTCGAGCGAAAACAGCGCCGTGCTGCCGCGTGACTCGCGGGTGTACGTCTCGCGCATTGTTTCCAACATGCTGCCGACATCAAAACTGCCCGGCGACAACATCAGCGTGCGCGAGATGATGTAGAACACGAGATACGTCACCACACCGAGTCCGAAATAATACACACTCACGTCAGCCGTTAAGCGACGGGTACGGCGCACAGTGCGGATGTATGCCCACAAATAAATCAAGCCGATGCCGATCATGAAGCGCGGGCCGTAAGCGTTGTGCCCCTCTGCTGCGAGCGCCAACATCAGCCCGACTATGTAATGCTTGAACGGTGTACCTTCATCCCGCGCTGAAAAATAGAGATACAAGCCGACCGCGACAGCTGTCGCCACGAAGATGTCCGGCCTCGCGTAATTGTGATGCAGCAGCAGAATCATCGCGAGGAAGACGGATGCGATTGCCGCAAGTCGTCCATACAAACGGTGGGCGGTCGCATAAACAAACGGCACACCGATGAGGCCGACGAGCAAATAAAAGACGCGCAATTGTGTGAAACCGGGACCGAAGAGTCCCATCCAAACACCGGCGATTGGTCGCGGAAATGTGAACGACGAGAACAACAAATTCGCCGACTCGCGATACGGCACGAGCGGATTGACGAAATCGCGATTTTCGACCAGCGATTGTGAAAAACTGACCTCGAACGGTTCATCATACAAGGATAGCGGCGGGATGTCGCCGATATAAAGATACGTCAGCAAGAGGGGGGCGGCTATTGCCAACACGACGAGTCCGAGTTGCCAACGTGACGAGAGAGTCTGTTGCGCGGCGCCGGTTTGCATCAGCAACCACAACATCCCGGCGAACAGCAAACCGAGTATGTAAATTTGAAATAATTCATTCGCCGGTTGACGCGCCGCCGGTCGTAGATACCAATACGCCGCCATGATTGCCGCGCTGAGTGTGATGACCGCCCACGGCAACCAGCGCGTTTGTGGTATCCAGCGTTCCACATTTGGCAAGCGCTGCGCCCGCCCCGCCCACCATACGCCGACTGCCGCGCCGGTGAAGGCGAGCATCACAGCCAACGTCAGCGCGTAACGAGTCGAATAGCGATTCAAAAATCGTGCCGAGTCGCTCGTGTGCAGCAGCATCAACAGCAAGACGATCATGCTGATGACCGGCCACGCAATGAGAGTGCGCTGTGTTCGGGTTGATGTCCGATGTTCCGCCTGCATGAAAGAATTTCGCAAGATACCAATAAATGACAGGATAGATATAGTAGGGACGAGGCATACCCCGCCCCTACGACAACACAAATCATCATACCATCGGACGCGCCACGTCAACAGGGCACTATCGCGTTTGCAGACGCGCCCACAACGCCGCGATGAAGCCGCCAATCAACCACGCATACAACGGATACACCGGCGCATAAGACGTGCGCGGCTCGACGCTATCGACCACCGCTGAGGTCAACAGAAAGATCAGCAGCATGACGGCGGGCAATGTATACACCCACGCGCGTCGCCACAACGCCCACAATAACGCAAGCGGCGTCAACCACTTGAGGATGTTGAACGCATCGAACAACGTGGGCACAATGCGGATGCCCGGGCGCCACACCACTTGACCGTCGTAATAGTCGCTCTGTGCCGTGCGAAAGCCGAGTAGATTGCCGCCAGAATAGGTGAGCGTGTCATCACGCGGCAGTTGCCACCGGTCGAATTCATCGACCGGTGCTTGCACCAACATTCGCGCTAAGGCATCGACCACGCCGGTCAGCCATCTGCCGGGATATTTCGCCAACGCTTCGTTGTGGACACGTCGCAAGAGCGCGTCAGTTTCGCATTGCCCGATGTAATAAATGAGCGTCGTTGGGAAGTCGGTGCGAATCTCATCAGGGCGATTTTGCGGCGTCTGCGCGAGGAAGGCTGCCTGTTCGTCCGCCGTTGCCCATGCGCCCGGTTCGCGCCAGCGCGGATACAACGCGGCGGTGAATTCAATCGGCTCAAGCGGCGGTAGCGCGAGTAGATTGGCATATTCAGCCGTCGCCGCGCCGTTGTCGGGGCTGAGGGTCATCTCTTTTTCGATGGCGCTCTGCACAAGATTCATGCCGAGCAAACAACTCATCGACCAACGTCCAGTCGATGGCCGTTGAATCGCGACGAGATATGCGCCAAGTACGAGTCCGCTTGTGATGCCGAGTGCCGCGAACAACAGCGTTCGTTGTTTGAGCGTCGCCGATTTGTGCCAGAAAAAGGCGACGCCGATGAGCGCAATCACCGGCGCGAGATTCAACCGCGCCAACATTACCAGCCCGAAGACGAGTCCCGCGCCGATCACCCATGCGAGTTGGTGACGGTCGCTCAAGCGTGCGCGATGCACGAGCCACATCCCCGCGATGAGTCCCGTCGCGGCC
>RFIA01000047.1 GCA_003695675.1 Chloroflexota bacterium | reverse complement strand
GTTCGCGAAGATGCTGATCTCGTTGAGGATGTGCAGCACTTGATTGCCACCTATCCCCCGGCGACGATGGATCGCGATTATCTCTTTGTCGAAGCCAAAGACGGCGTTGTGACGCTGCGCGGGCATACCCATAGCAGAATCACGCGGCGTTATCTCGAAGACCAAGTGCCACGCTTGCCATTTGTGCGCGATGTCAACGTCGATGAACTGTATGACGACGACACATTGCGTCTGCAGATTGGCCGCGCGACGCCCGCCGGTGTGCAAGTCGCGCAGATTTATTATGGGCGTGTCGTGCTCGCGGGGAAAGTCCCAGAAGGTTATGACGAAGCGCATATTGTCGAGAAGGTGGCGGCGATACCCGGTGTCGTCAAGGTGCTTACCGCCTTCCGCGATTGATGTTAGACGGCATCGGACTCGTTGATATTCCAATACAAATTGCGGGTTTCGGTCTTTGTTGGATTGGGATACCCGTAGTTTGCGATCAGCTTGTCGAGGCTGATTTCGCTGTTCGGTCGTTGGTTGCCGAGCAACAAGTCGGAAAGCACGATGTCTGCGACGAGGAGGAGGCGCCCGAAGTCGCGGAATTGCCCCTGCAAGGCGGTGAACAATACGGCAAAAACTCGTTCGCGTAATTCATTGTCGATGATGCCGCTGCCCGGCCACGTCACCGGCCAATGTTCTTGATATGTTCCAATATTCAGGATGTCTGCCCGCAATTGCACGAGTTGGCAAATAGCGGCTTTGCGGTCTTGCGCGTCGATGAGGTTGTGGGTGCCGCGATAGGGGATATTGGCTAATTGTTCGTAGATGTGCCCGGCTTCGGTCGATTTCACGAGGCGGAAGATATTGTGGCCACACAAATCTAATCCTAAGGCCAGCGCATGAGCACAGGCTTGATAATAACGCCGTTTGCCTTCGTCATGCGCGTGAATGTCGATACGCCACAATAACGACAGATAATCGCCAAAATCGAGCGCATGACGAGGGGGTTCGTCTGGGCCATAGCTGGATGTGAGTTGTGCGATGCGACTTTGCTCAAACGACGATAGCATTGTGTACAACCTCGTAGTGTGCCAGTGTATGATGTGCATCTACAAGATAGTATAGTTGTAGAATGACGCTCATATCGATTAAGAATTTTGAGGTTAGTTCGATCATCGATGCTCATTTTTTACTGCGATCATTTTGTGTTGCCACTGCCGGACGACCATCGCTTCCCCATGACGAAATATGTCTTATTGCGAGATCGTATCACCCGCGCGCAGCTTGTGCCGCCGGGCAACATGCGCGTCCCTGACCGGGCCACGGATGCGCAGTTGTTGCGCGTACACGACCGCGTCTATATCGACAAAATTACGCATGGCACATTGACGCGCCAAGAAATCCGCAAGATTGGTTTCCCATGGTCGCCGCAGCTCAATGAACGCTCACGCCGCTCGGTCGGCGGGACGATTGCGGCTTGCCGGGCGGCTTTCGATGATGGCATTGCCGTCAATCTCGCCGGGGGGACGCATCATGCGTATCGCGATTCTGGTGGGGGATATTGCGTTTTCAACGATGCGGTTGTCGCTGCCCGTGCGATGCAAGCCGAAGGTTTTGCGCGGCGCGTCGCCATCATTGATTGCGATGTGCATCAGGGGAACGGCAGCGCTTCGATCTGTGCCGACGATGCGAGTATCTTCACATTTTCGATGCACGCGGCACACAATTATCCTTTTCACAAAGAGCCGGGCGATCTCGATATTGAATTGCCGGACGATACGGGCGATGCCTGTTATCTGGCGCTGCTTGATGAAGGCTTGCAACGGGTATTAGCACACTTCAATCCCGATCTGGCGATTTATCTGGCTGGGGCCGACCCATTCGTGGGGGACAGACTGGGACGCCTCGCGTTGACGAAGGACGGCCTCGCCGCCCGCGACCATCTCGTGTTGACGATGCTGCGCGCTGCGGCTGTGCCGGTTGCGGTGGTGATGTCCGGCGGGTATGCGCCGAATGTGGACGATATTGTCGATATTCATTTCGCGACCGTACAGACGGCGCTTCGGGTTAGCGCGGGGTTGTTCGGTTGAGGGATGCTGATCGGCAAAATTTTGTTTCGTCAAGTGTTGAGGCGCGGCGTGCTGCGCCCCCGCTCATTCAAGGGCAGCGCACGCCCTGCACCAACATCGCGGCGATTCAAATCCTCATCGCGCCTGCGGATTCTCGCGGTCGGACGCCCATCGTTCGGGATTGGTATCGATATAAAAGCGATACTGATTCCACTCGTCGTCATCGCGAACGACTCGTTCCCAAAAGTTGCGCTGCCAGACGACCGCGCCGGGGGTGTTGCGATAGGCGTTGATGCGCTTCGTCGCGGCGGATTTGAAAGCCCGGATAATCACCGATAAAGAACCGGGTCGCATATCGCCAAAATTTCGTTTCCCCGATTGTTGGGGCGGATTTGGTTGGGGCGCAGCGTGCTGCGCCCCCCGGTCATTCAGGGGCAGAGCACGCTCTGCCCCAACGTCACGACGATTCGATTCAACCGTCGCATGATTGATGACGATGATTCCATGCACATGATTCGGCATGACGACAAACGCATCAAGCTGCACATACGGGCGATGTTCCGGGATGCGTCGCCATTCTTCGAGTACCATATTGCCGAACGTCGATAACCACATCTGACCGTCGTAAATGCGCCCAAATAACTCCTCCCGGTGATGCGTGACGGCGGTGAAGAGATACACGCCGTCCTCGCGATAATCGTAATACGGCAGGCGAATCGAGCGGCGATGATGCTTATCGGGATTGTATTTGGTCATGCGAAAGTCCTCCTATCGGTTGGGGCGCAGCGTGCTGCGCCCCCCGGTCATTTGAGGGGGCAGAGCACGCTCTGCCCCAACGTCACGCTCTGCCCCAACGTCACGCCCCGTCCCCAACATCGTAACGCATTCTATAATACCACATCTTCAAGCAGCGTTGCGATTCCGTTATGATTATCGTGTCGGGCGGGCTTGCAACGTCGCCTGTGTCGTGAACGTTTGCCCGTCGCGGATGACGGTCACATCGACGGTTTGCCCGACTTCGGTGTGTGTCTCAAGATAGATGTTCAAATCGCGGGTGTCGGCAATCGGTTCGCCGTTAATCGCTGTGATGATGTCGCCGCCGATGGGCAAGATGATATTGCCGAAGCGGACGCGCTGTCGTCCGCCGCGAATCCCCGCGATGTCCGCCGGTGCGCCGGGCGCCGTCTCGGTGATGAGAATGCCAGTGTCCGTCGGGACGGGCATCACTTGCCGCAGGGCGCGGGCACGTTCTGGCGTCAAATCGAATGTGCCGATACCGAGCCACGGGTGTTGATAGAAGCCGTCTCGAATCAGCGCCGGGACGACGCGCATCACGGTGTTGACCGGTATCGCGAAGCCGATGCCCGCCGACGACCCGGTCGGGCTGAAGATGGCGGTATTGACGCCGATGAGTTCACCGCGCCGGTTGAGCAACGGCCCGCCCGAATTGCCGGGATTGACGGCGGCGTCGGTCTGCACGACCTCGCCGATGAAGCGCCCGTCCGGGCTTTCGATGATGCGCCCCAACGAACTGACGATGCCCATCGTCAAAGTGCGTTCAAGGCCGAAGGGATTGCCTATCGCGAAGACGAATTCGCCGACACGTAAATTGTCGGAGTCGCCGGGCGGCGCGGGCGGGGCGATGACCATCGATGGGTCAACTTGTAAGACGGCGAGATCATTCGACGGGTCAACGCCGACGACAGTCGCGGGCGTGCTGCGGCCATCGGCGACCGTCACTTGCAATTCACGCGCCCCTTCGATGACGTGGAAATTGGTGACGATATGCCCCTGATTGTCGAAGAAAAAGCCAGAGCCGCTGCCTTCTTGTGGAATCGGACGGCGGAAGAAATCGAAGGTGATCGTCGTCGCCGAAATATTGACGACCGATGGGCTAACCGTGTCGTAAACCGTCACGATTTGCTCTTCGAGTGTGTTCACGTCGTCTTGTGCTTGCGCGGGCAGCCATACAAGCAGCGCAACAACGAGCATAAACATGATTGTAAATCGTCGCATCATTTTACCTCCTATATATCGCAAACGTCGCTGTTTATTTTAGCGGATATTTGTTGATTCTCCGTTAGTGATGGTATATTTATCCACGTGGGTACAGCATATTGTGCCCCTACAAAATCAAGACACAATCAACCGGAGCATCTATGTCCGCGAATATTCGTCCTGCGGGGACATTCGATACATCGTATGAGCAAGACATCGCCCTCAATCGCACACGTGGCGATAAGCTGCTGGCCTATGGGGCGCTCCTCATCATCCTACTGATTCCACTGCTGACCGCCGCCGGGCCGTTCGGTCTCGATGTCGTCTCGGTACGCTGGATAGGCGTCATCAATCGCATCGCGATACTGATGATTGCTGTGCAAGGCTTGAATATTTTGTTGGGCTATACCGGGCAGATTTCGCTCGGGCACGCGGCGTTCATGGCTGTCGGCGCATACAGCTCGGCGATTTTGGGGCGCGAATTCGGTTTGACGTTTTGGCTTGCGCTGCCACTCGCGGCGTTATTCACCGGCTTCATCGGCCTGCTGTTCGGGCTGCCGTCGCTGCGCGTCAAAGGTTTTTATCTGGCAATGGCGACACTGGCGGCGCAATTCATCGTGCAATGGTTCATCGTCAATTTTGAACCGCTTGTGCCCTATACACGCGGCGCACTGCCGCTCGAAGTCCCGCATCCGACATTATTCGGCCTCAGTTTCGCGAGCGACTTCGCCATGTTTTATATCATCGTGCCGCTTGCCGTCGTATCGCTCATCGTCGCCCGCAATCTCGTCCGCACACGAACGGGACGCGCTTTCATCTCTGTGCGCGACAACGACCTCGCGGCGGAACTGCTCGGCATTAATGTCTTTGCGTATAAATTGCAGGCCTTCTTTCTCAGTTCGGTGTATGCCGGTGTCGCCGGTGTGCTCATGGCGTATGACACCAACAGCTTGTCGATTTCCGGCTTTCAACTCGACTTCTCGATTGAATTGTTGGCGATGCTCATCATCGGCGGCGCGGGCTTCCCGATGGGGCCGTTGTTCGGTGTGGCGTTCGTCAATCTGCTGCAAGATGTCATCATCCCCGAAGTGACGCCCTTCACCCGCGACTTGTTGCAAACCTTGCTACCCTTTGCGGAACCGGCGAGCATCGCGGCGTCGATTAATCCGTTCTTATTCGGTATCTCGCTCATCGTCTTCCTCATCCTCGAGCCGCGGGGGATCGCGCATCGTTGGGAGATTCTCAAAATCGCGTGGAAGATTCGCCCGTATTCGTATTAGCAAAACACCAATCAAGGGGGATTTATGGATCGTCATCTGAATGTCACGATTGAACGTGATGTCCCGGCGGTGATGCGTGACGGGACGACTTTGTACGCCGATGTTTATCGTCCGGCAGACGGCGAACCGCATCCGGTGATTCTCGTGCGCCTGCCTTATGACAAAGCACAAGCGATGCTGATTTCGTATGCCCACCCGGTGTGGTATGCGCAGCACGGTTACATCGTCGTCATGCAAGACACACGCGGACGCTACGCCTCGCAGGGCGACTTCTATCCGTTCAAGTACGAGATGACCGACGGCTACGACTCGGTCGAGTGGGCGGCGGCGCTGCCCGGCTCGAATGGCAAAGTCGGCATGTACGGTTTTTCGTATGTCGGCGCGACGCAGCTCTTAGCCGCCGTTATGAAACCGCCACATCTAACGTGTATCGTACCCGGCTTGACCGGCTCGCAATATTATGATGGTTGGACGTACAACGGCGGGGCGCTTGCGTTGTCGTTTGCCTTATCGTGGTCGCTGAATTTGTCGATGGACACGGCGCATCGGCGACAAGATGCCGAACTTGAAGCGGCGGTCTCGGCTGGCTTCCCGAATACCGCGTCGCTCAGTTATATGCTGCCATTGACTGAATTCGGCTTGCTGAAAGACTCCGACATTGCGCCGTATTTCTTCGATTGGTTAGCACACCCGACGTATGACGATTATTGGAAACAATGGAGCATCGACAGCCGTTACGATCAAATTGAAGTGCCCGCGCTGCACTTCGGTGGTTGGTACGATATTTTCCGCGACGGCGTGCTCAAGAATTTCAACGGTATACAACAATCGGGCGGCAGCGAGATAGCGCGTGACAATCAAAAGTTAGTCGTTGGGCCGTGGTATCATATCCCGTGGTCACAACACACCGGGCAAATCGACTTCGGTGCAGAGGCGCACGGCATCTTCGATGATCTGCAATTGCGCTGGTTCGACTATTGGCTCAAGGGTATCGACAACGGCGTGATCGATGAGCCGCGTGTGCGCCTCTTCTTGATGGGCGACAATCGTTGGTTGGAGGCGGATACATGGCCGTTGCCGAACACGCAAGAGACGCCGTTTTATCTGCACAGTGACGGGCGGGCGAATTCGTTAGAGGGCGACGGCAGGCTCAGCCGCGATGTGCCGGGCGACGAAGCGCCGGACATCAACGTCTTCGACCCGCACTACCCGACGCCGAGTTTCGGCGGGCATTCGTGCTGCTTCCCGCATATTTCGCCGATGGGGCCAGCCGACCAACGACCGGTCGAGGTGTTTCATACCGTGTTGGTGTATACGAGCGATGTGCTGGAAAATGACCTCACGATAGCCGGCAATGTGACGGCGACATTGTGGGCAACATCGTCAACCGTGGATGCCGACTTCACCGTCAAGCTCGTCGATGTCTATCCCGATGGCCGCGCCATCAACTTGACGGAGGGTATCTTGCGGGCGCGGTATCGCGACTCACTCGAAGTGCCGGAATTGCTGCAACCCGATGAAGTCTATCAACTGACGCTTGCGGTCGGCAATACATGCAATGTCTTCAAAGCCGGGCATCGCATCCGCGTCGAAGTCGCGCATTCCAATTTCCCGCATTGGGATCGCAATACAAACACGGGCAATGTCCCGGCTGCGGACACATACTCGGATATGCAGGTCAGTCAACATCTGATCTTCCATGACCACAATCGCCCGTCGCATATCACCCTGCCGGTGGTTGAGGGTCTTTAAGGCGTCATAGTTTGCAACTTGTTCCAATGTGACAACATTGTGAGAATTGCACGAGAGGTGGTTGTCATTCATGCGGAAGATTCGTTATGCTTGCAGTACAATACAAAAGATCGGAGTTCGAACTCCGTCTCTCAAAATTAAACCAAGTATTTCATGAAAGGAACGTTTTACAATGCGAAAAGTAGGGTTAGTTTTGATCGTACTGTTGGTGCTGGGTGTCTTTGTCGGCGCGTCGTCAGCGCAAGAGGGCATTCCGGAACATACCGAATGTATGTTCGACGCCACCGGCCAAACCATCACCATTCATCACATCGGCGACTTGAGCGGCCCCTTCGCCCCGATCACACAACCGTTGTTAGCTGGCTTCGATGATGCCATCGGCTGGTTCAATGAACACGGCGGTCTGTGTGGCGCGACATTGGCACAATCGCCGAATGACACCGGCAGCGACCGCAGCCTGACGCAAGCGCACTATGATCGTGTATCGACGGAAATTGACCCGCCGCTACTCGTGCTGTATTCGTCGGACGACAGCGAATTGCTGCGCAATCAACTGGCCGAAGACGAAATTTCGGTTTTGATTTCCGCCGGTTCGATTGAAGGTCTGTATGGCGAAGATGCCGCTTCGCCGGGCTGGAGCTTCGCGACCAATCCGTTGTATGTTGACCAACTCGGCTCGTTCTGTGATTGGGCGGCGGAAAATATCGACGACCCGGTGCTCGGTTATATCGGTTGGGACACCGCTTTCGGTCATGCGGCCTTCACGCCAGAAGCCACCGCCTACTGCGAATCGGTCGGTGTCGAGGTCGTTGACGACGCCGAATTTTATTCACCAGCGGCGACCGATATTTCCGCGCAGATTCAGAATCTCGTCGATGCTGGTGCGAACATTCTCTACAATCAATCGTTGGCAACCGGCCCCGCGCTGGTCGCGGCGACCGTCGTCAATATGGGGCTTGAAGATTCGGTGACGCTGGCCGGTGTCAATTGGGCGTTGGACACATCGGTCGGTTTGCTCGGTCAATCGACCTTCGGTGCAGACGGCCTGCCCTCGACGAATGGCATTGTCGGGTCGGTGCCCTTCCGTTGGTGGACAGAACTCGACAATCCCGGCATTCAACTCATCACCGAAGTCGCCGACGCCAACGAACGCCCGCCGACTGTCCGCAACATCGCGTATCTGCTCGGTTGGCAAACTGTTGATTTGTTCATCGAAGCCTATATCCAAACCGCCAACCGCGAAGGTGGCTTTGAGAACATCACCGGCGCCGCGATTCGCGAGACATTGGAGACGATGGAATATTCACCGCTTGGGTTGTTCGATGTCGATTATGCCGATGGCGCCCTGCGCGACACATCGGCCAATCGCATCGGCGTGCTCGAATATCTCGGCGAAAATGGCGGCCCCGCCGGGCCAGACAATCCGCCAGTTGTACAGACAGCTGGCGACCAACAATTCCTGATTCCGATTGTCGTTCCATTGACCGACTTCGAGGAAACGCCTGACTTGCGTCCCGGCGGCGCGGATGTCCCGACGGAATAGTTTCGACGCTGGACTTGCGCATCAAAATAACGATTAATGCTTTTCAACCTTCCTTCGTCCTCTTCTCCGGGTACGAAAAAAGGGGGAGAGAAGCGTCAAAAAGTCCCCTCCTCGTACAGGGGAGGGGATGACGCGCGGAATACCGCAGTGTCTACGCGCGGAAACCGCAGTGTCTACGCGCGGAAACCGCAGTGTTCGTTAAAGGCGGTTCCCTAAAAGCGTTCATGCGAGCTAAATCCTTGGGGCATTGCACGCACCTTGCGCATCAAGATGCCGCCAGAGACTGAAGTCCCCGGCTACCGGGCAAGACAAGTACCCTGAAGGGCACTGTTTAGGGGCACACACACCACCAAGTTGTCTAAAATTGCGCTCCAACAGCCTGCTGAAGCAGGCTTGGTATTTCGCCTTTTGTGAACGCTCCACATGCTGACACCTAACGCACCGACAAGCGAACCGATTATTGCATGGCGTGATAGGCTTCGGTGCGGCGTTGTTGCGGGGTCAAATGCCGATGACGCCAGCGCATCTGCAAGACACGCAGCGCAGCCTCGCGTTGAATGCGGATGTCCATCTTGGACTCGCCGCGTGTGCGGTCGGGGAAGTAAATCGGAATCTCTTCAATTTTGAAACCGAGTCGATACGCGATGTACGTCAACTCGACTTGAAAGACATAACCATTGGCGCGTACCCGGTCGAGGTCAAGACCGATGAGTGTGTTACGTCTCCATATTCGGAAGCCGCCGGTCGCGTCGCGTATCGGGAGGCCGAGTATCGACGGGACGTAGACTCGATTGGCAAACCAACTGAGCAATTTGCGATAGACGCCCCACGACTCATCGACACCGCCGCCTTTTGCGAAGCGCGACGCAATCACCATATCGTACCCGCTTTCGATTTCGGCGATTAATTGCGGGATATATTTCGGCTGATGCGAAAAGTCGGCGTCCATCTGCATGATGTAGTCGGCGCCAAGCGTAATCGCTTTTTTGAAACCGGCGATATACGCCGGGCCGAGACCCGCCTTGCCCTCACGATGCAAGACGAAAATCTGCCCTTCATATTGTGCAGCGAGGCGGTCGGCAATTTCGCCCGTGCCGTCGGGCGAGTTGTCGTCAACAATCAAAACCTGCAAGCCATCAATTTGCAAATCGAAAATAGCCTCAATGATGAGGGGCAAGTTGTCGGCCTCATTATAAGTCGGCATCACAATCATTGTATTGGGCATAACACGAGTCCTCGACACGTTTTATGAATGCAAACACAGTTGCAGTCTATCACAAGTTCAGTCAGTCTAAAGTAAGCATTGGGAGACGACAAGAGGCGATTATTCACCGGGGAGGAGGACGTTTCTTGGCGGCTTTGCGCTCAGCGTCTTTCACGAGCAAAAATTCGCGCAGCGCGTCGTCATCGAAAGCCTCAAGTTCAAGCAAAGCCAAATACGGGTCGCCTTCCAACAACAGATATTGTGCGAAGGCCGGTTCGGTTTTCACCCCTTGACGCTTCAACTCGCGGAGGGCGCGGCGCATTTTTTCGCCGCCGAGCGCGAGCAAACGCGCCTCAATCAACATGTGGCGATAGGCGTGTTGCTGCTCAACCGGGCGTGGTTGGCCAAAGATTTCAACCGGAAATTTGCGATAGGTGAACCTTGCGACGACAGTTGGCATGCCCGCGATGGCATCAGTGCGCAGGTTGAAGCCGTCGTGTTTGCTAAAAGCAGCGCGAACACAATCAGCAAAAGCGGACAAGTCGTGCGCTTCACAGATGATGTCGAGATCGCTGCCGGGAATGTCTAGGTTGATCGGTATCGTCCCGACGAGAACCGGGTCGTATTCGTCCAATATCCCGAAGACATTCAGCCATTGCAGCGCATGAAATGCACGTCGTTGTTGGGCGCTGCCGTCAAGCAAATACGCTAAGTCGCGATAATCAGTCATCATAGTCGTTATTATGTGCGATTCCGCGCAAATAAACAAACAGCGCGTTACAGATGTATTTGAGTGCGCAGCACACAGTGATTATCGTGCGTAAGGGCATGGTCTGAGACTCGCCTAGTCGTGATTGAAAATTTATACTCGCTGCAAACCAACTTATAACGATTTTGTGAAAATTTTCATACCGAATGGTGTGCTTTCAAGCGAAAAATCACTAAGATGCTGTTATAGTGTAGTAGGATAAGCATTGTTGTCGTCTGGCTGCGGATTGCCAAGCTATGAAACGTGAAATAACAAATCGACTCATCGTGTGGTTGTTGGCGATAACGACCATCGTCACCTTATTGACGAACCCGCCACAACAGGAAACCTTCACACAATATTCGCAGTGGTTCGCTGTTTACAGCTTGTTGACCGCCTTCGCGCTCTACTTCAGCGTGATAATGAGCGAAGCCGAACTCAGCCCGGCGCACGTCATCGGCATCATCGCGTTTCTGTCGCTGCCGCATAGAGCGCAGGACACGATGACATGGGCGGTTTTCATCGGCAGCATCGTCGGTGGGCTGGTCTTATTGGTGCGGGCAGAGGCTCGCCGCCTGCCGCGTCGTCTCGCTGTGAAAACGGTGCGTGGCGTCGTGGTGATGACAGCGCGCGTCACGTTGAGCTTTTACGCTGCCGGTCAGCTATACAGCGCATTGGGCGGCACCCTCCCACTCGAACAACTGTCGGCAGCCGAAAATGTTATTCCGCTCGTCGCATTCAGCGTGTTATATATCCTCTTTTATCTGGCAATTTTCGTGCTGGAAAGTTACAGCGAGGGCCGTTCAATCGAACGGCTCTTGACCGAAAACATACCCGCATTGTTCACGGTACTCGTGCTGCCCGTGCCATTCGCTGTGCTTGCGGCGGAGGTCTTCAATTCACAGGCGACTTCGCAAGCGTCATTTATCCTGCTGAGTACAGGGCTTGTATTGATTATCATCAGCCTGCACGGCCTCAGCCGGGCGCAACATCAACTGCAACGTCAAATCGATGAGCTGCGTTCGCTGTCCGTCATCAGCCAAACGATGGGGGCAAAACTCGACCTTGTGGGTTTGCTGAATGTGATTTATCTGCAAGTCGCTGAACTGCTGGACATCGAAAATTTTCAAGTCGCCATCTACAATGAATCCGACAAAAAATTGCATTTTCCGATCACCATCCGCAATCGAAAGCAGCAACCCACCCCTACGCCCGTGGAAGTCACAGGGAAATCGTTGATTCATCACGTCTTCAAAACAGGGCGGCCCTTACTCATCCCGCGAGACGTCAACGACACAGCGCGGCGAATGGGCATACAAGCGCCACCGACAGAACAACACTCGTGGATGGGTGTACCACTCATCGCCGGGGGGCGAACACTCGGCGTCATGGCCGTCGACTCGCAGCAGGCGCATCAACACTTCAACAGCGACAACCTGCGCCTGTTGAATATCATCGCGGGCAATGCCAGCGTTGCGCTCGACAACGTACAATTTTATGAACAGCAAGCCGCGCGTGTCGAGCAATTGGTTTCCATGAACGAGGTGCTTTCACAACTAACCGGCACACTCTCGCCCGATATTGTGCTCGACCGCATCATCATCGCCGCTTCGACCATTTCATCGGCATCGGCCATTGCCGTCTATCTCTTCTGGGACGAAGCACACTCAACACTGGCTTTAGCACGCAGCACCGGCCTGAGCGACCGCTTTCTAGCCGATCCAATCGAACCCATTATCAAAGACGCGCTCATTCGGATGCAAAAAACCAAAACTGTCGCCCACGATTTACCGCCCTTCTCGGTCGAAGATGTTCACAGCGACAGCCGCACACCACATCTGCGCCACTTGATGGCGCAAGAGAAAAAGACGGCATGGATTGAACTGCCGCTTGGTCTCGGCGATGAATACTTCGGGGTGCTCGTATTATATTATGATGAGGCGCACCCCTTTTCCCCCGAAGCCGTTGAACTCTTGCGCACCTTCACCAATCAAGTCGCACAGGCCATCAACAATGCGCGAGTTTATACACGCATCGACGAAGCGTTGGAACGCCGGGTCAATCAACTTGTTGCGTTGGCGACCGCCGGTCATGAGCTAACTGTCACCATGAACCTTAGGATGATTACAGACCTCGTGCTCAATCATGCGATTTCGGCTACACATGCCGACCGGGGTGCGCTTGTTTTGTGCGAAGACGATGGTGAATTGAAATTATACGCCCATCAAGGGTATCCTGACGGCACATTTACGAACAGGGCGATTATCAAACAAGGCATCACCGGGCGTATCTTCAAGACGGGCAAGCTCGTCTTTTTGGGCAATGTGGCAGAAGATCACGATTATCTACCCTTGATGCCGACGACGCGGTCACAATTGAGCGTCCCCATCTTGCGCGGCGACGAGACGGAAGGTGTCATCACACTTGAGAGCAATAATCCAGACGCCTTCAGCG
>RFIA01000324.1 GCA_003695675.1 Chloroflexota bacterium | reverse complement strand
GAGTAACGTTTGGCACTGGGGACGTCGTACATTCAAAGTGCGGACGCGATTGAAGAACATCTGGTATTGGGGACGTCGTACATTCAAAGTGCGGACGCGATTGAAGAACATCTATATTTACCTGCCAATTTATTGAAGCGAACAACATGCGTGCAAAAATTTATGGTTTTGATTTTCCTCAGGTCGTCGAATACCTTCAAAAAGAGAACGAAGATGTTAAAAAATTTGAAAGCATCGGTCGTTTAAGATTAATTCCGGGACATTTACCATGGTCGTTAGACAACTGGATCAGTAAAACACAGCCTTCTATTGATATTGCCCTTGTTGATGCCCGACATGAATATCCTGATGTGTGGATGTCTCTCAACTCGCTATGGCCATGTTTGTCTCCGCATGGCTATGTGCTTTGTCATGATTACTCTGATGCGTGGCCTGGTGTCCAACATGCTATTGATGATTTTGCAAAACGATCTGATGTGATGGCACTGAGCTTTTCGCCAGCTTCATCTCTTGTTGCGCTTCGTAAGCGCCCCAGTGTGCGTACTTTGAGAAGTGTTATCCATCATCGGTATCGCACTACTCTTGAATGGAAATGGACTAGAAGTCGTATCGGAAGATGGTGGTTTAATCGTCAGAGAACGTAAGAGCGCATTTGCACCCGGCAGCAAATCGTTTGAGCAGATATGCTATAGAAGCGCGATCAAACGTGCCTTCGCTGTGTGAGTATAATGTTCATGATCTTGGCTCAAATGGCGAAAGCGCTCTCGCTGAGTAAAGGCATGTTCAACAACCCCGCCTCGCGAGAACTCAAGGGTATATGCGGTGCTTTTGAGGCCATACTTAGAAATAGTAATGGTCAAATGATAATTAAACGGGCAAGTTAGGAGAGAATTATGACATCCAACAAGGACTTTTATGCGGGAATTGATTTGGCAGACTTGGGCGGGGGCGCACACGATGGGGCAATACCGGAACAACTCGTGCCACAAAAGGTTTTTCGTGTTGGCGATGCGCCGCTCGATATTTATATTCATCCCGGTATGAAGGACTCTTTCAAAAGTGGCAGCCAACAACAACCCGGTGCAGTCATCGTCGTCGATGCCAACGATTGGCACGAAGCCGACGGTATCGTTTGGTGGCAGAGCCGCGCCGGTTGGTTCCCGCAGATGTCAATCGATGGCAGCAAGGTATTCGCAGCCGATCTGAATCCGGAAGTAGCGCGGGTTAGCCCGGCGACGCCAGTTGAAGATGTTTCGGAGGAAGTAGTCACAACCCCTATTGAGACGCCGGTTTCTGCGGGGACGGTTGCTGAATCGGGCACAACACAGATGCAGGCCATCACAGGGGTGCGTGTTCGCGATGCTGGGAGCACAAGTGGCAAGGTACTCGAGACAAAATTCCTGATTAAAGGGCAAGTCATCAATGTCAATATGGACTCAAAGACCGAAGCTGATGGTTACATTTGGGTACAGCATGAGGCTGGTTGGTCGGCGTGGAAGAGTGTCGATGGCAGCAAGGTTTTCCTCGACGCGGTGGGCACGGTTAAGCAATTGAACACCTATGTTGAACAATTGCCGGTGCCGCTCGACAAAACCGATTGGTGGCAATATTTTGGCAACAATGTGTTTGCCTTCCGACACGGCAAACAATGGAATTATGATGGTTATTCCCAGGGCTTACACGGCGGTCTCGATTTCGGCAACAGCGTCGAACGGGGTATTCCCGTATATGCTGCGTTGCGTTGTAAATATTGGAAAACCGAAGGCAGCGGCGGCAACATTCGTGTCTGGACGAAGGTCGACGACTTCACGATTATTTATCAGCACGTCACCAACATCACCAAGATGTCTAGTGGGCAAGAACTCGCGCCGGATTTCAAAATTTGTGAGATCAAACCCGGTAGCAACGGTCATCTCCATTTTGAGGTGCGGTATATGAATAATCGCATCATCAATCCGTTGTTGATGATGTCCGATGCTATGGTCAAGAGCATCACCGACAAATTTGACCCGACTGATCCCAAATATTTTTATCCATGGCATGAGTGGACAACACCGCTTGACCAACCGGTTATCGGTCTTGGTGGCCCGGTCATTGGCCCAACTGCCTAGCGTGCAGGTAGCGTATGCGTTACGATGGCTTTAAGGCGGTGGTGAAGAATTCGATGAGCTTGGTTTCGTAAGTTTCCGGGTCGGCGAATATCGCTTCGACATGCCCAGCGCCGGGTACAATCCATGGCTCGACAGCGACCCCGCCGCGCTGGGCACCGGCAGCTAATTTCATCGCTTGTTCAAGCGGGATGCGTTCATCGTCTGCGCTATGGACAATGAAATACGGTCGGCCATTCAGATTTTGTGCGTATTGTTGTGGTTCGCTGTCGGTAATGTCGATACCCGTGACGACACGACTCGCAATCGGTACACCGATGCTAAAAAATGTTGGCAACCCAGCCCGGCGCGTCTCTGACCCTAAAATATCGCGCAAGCTGGCGAATGTGCTATCTGTCCACAACGCGGCGATGCGTGGCTCATGACTAGCCGCAATCATCGATACCGCGCCACCCATCGAAAAACCCATCAGGCCGATTTGTTCTTGGGGGACGCCATGTTGTGCGATCAGCCAATCCCACGCGCCGAGCACATCATGATATTCATCTAATCCAAGCATGGCTCGCCCATCAACCACCTGTGACTGCCCATGTTCGCGCAAGTCAAGCAACAGGACATTGAAATTATTGCGATGCAACATCCCAGCAGCAGTCAACGTAAATGCTCGCCATTTGCAATCATCAATGCCATGGACGATGATGATGCTACCTTGCGCATGATCGACACCATCACCGCTAGGAACAAACCACGCACTGAGTGTGACGCCATCATCGCGGCTGGCGAATGTGACTTCCTCAAAAGCAGGCATCAAATATGGAGTGGTATCGAAGCCGTCACGACTAAAATCAACCGGCGTATTACCGGCATCTTCAGGACGCGCTGCACAATCGGGTTGAACACTTGTCGCCCGGTCGAAGATAATCACGACGATAACCGCGAAACTGACGATAGCGATGATGAACAACAATCCGATAGCGATAGCTAACCTCCTACGCATGATGCTGTTGCTCCTCGTGTGATGTGAGAATGGCTAACAACATGTGTGAGCAGAATGCAAAATCGCACACGCATCGGTTTGCCACTATTCATCTATCCGCGAACGAGGCGATGGAACGTATGTCGGATGAACACTTGGGTTTATTGTTATCTCGCGCATCACCGGATCCGCGACCGGCATCTGCTGCGTGATGAGCTTGTCCACTGGGGGGAGGCGCCATGTCACGAGGCTGCCTATCCCGGCGGCTATCATCAGAATTAAGATCACAGCCTCGACTCCGAATTGCGCGGCAATCACTCCAAAAATTGCGCTCCCCATTGTGACGCCGCCCATAATAATATTGTTGAGTGCGGTATAACGGGGGCGTTCTTCTTCGGGCGCAGCATCGAGAAAATACGCGAGACGACCAATCATCGCACCAGAACGTGCAAACCCGATGATGAGAAATGGGAGGACGTACAGATAGAGTGTGTATGGCTGTGCGGATAATTGATTGAAAAGCAGCACCAATATCCCAGCAGAGACCGCGAGAAGATTCGCTATCGTCATGACTTGTCGGCTCATCCGTCGCGAAAGCCGACCCCATATCATACTGCTGAGCGCCTCTGCAAATCCGACAGTGATGACGACTAAACCAAGACTGCTTGCGTCCGCCCCGACTTTTGTGCTGGCATTCAAGGCAAAAAAGGGCACAAGAATCTGAACACTTAAAATCAATCCTCTTGCGACAAGAAAATGTTGGATGCCGGGATTGGCGCGTAAATATTTGATACCATCGGACACCTCGGCGAGAGCGCCGCGTGTCGGGCGGGGTTCGCTGTCTTCTTCATCAACCGCCGCAATCAACAAAGCGGCGATAAACCACATTCCGGCAGCAGAGGCGAGCAACCAGATAAAGGGTGTAATGGATGTCGTATTGGCATAATGGCTCAGCAACAACCCCACACCTAATGTCAAAATACCGCCGCTCAACTCTCGCAGCGCCATCAACGCCCCGCGCTGTCCTTTGGGTATCGTCTTGGCGATTAAATCAACAAATGCGATGCTGCCCGTGCCGCCCGCCATGCCCCAAATCGTCAACAATACAATGATGGCGATGCCGACACCAACCGGCGGCAAAAATAATGCTGATGGAATCATCAACAAAATGACAAGCACACGAATCAGCGCCATGCCGACCCACAACCATTTACGTTGTTTGAAGCGGTTGATTTGCCCGACGACAAAAAATTGTGGGATCAAAACACCAAAGCGATGGGCGGGCAGCAGCAATCCCACAAAGAAGGCCGGTGCGCCGAGAAAGCCGAGCAGCCATGGCAGCACGAGGTCTGGCCCGGCGATGCGTTGTGCCAACCGAACCGGATTACCGCTCGCGGCATTCAGCAAAAAATTTTGTGGGACGTGTGTACAAGCGTCATCGCTGAGCGAATTGCAATTGGGTGCGCCTTTCTCTCCTGTGACAATGCCGTATAATCGTGTTGTGAATGCGTGTGATGTCATGCAGCGTCTCCGAATGCTTTGACTGACGAGTCCACACTCTATCATACCAGATCGATTTTAGAAGGCACGGTCAATGGTCTTAATAGTCTGCCTTGATTGCCAATGTGAAGGGGCGATGCAGCGCGTCGTCCTTACGAAAATGCGTGACTTGGACAACAGAAAGCAAAATTGGAGCATATCATGAATGTCAAACGAGTACAACTTGTCGTCGCTGCACCGGCGGAAGCTGTCGAACAAATCTTGGACGCAATCTCCAATGCCGGGGGCGGTATCATCGGGGAGTATACACATTGTGCTTACACCAGCACCGGGACAGGGCACTTCAAGCCGTCGGGTGATGCTAGCCCTCACATCGGCACGAAACAGGCAATCAACACGGTCGATGAAGTGCGTATCGAAACATTCTGCGACCGCGACATGGCGAAAGCGGTTGTATCCGCTATTCGCGAAGCACATCCGTATGAAGAACCGGTGATTTATATTGTGCCGTTGTTGGCGGAAGAAGATTTGTAATCTCTTCTGTGAAAGTATGGGATATAGTTGGCTAAACATTAAATGCGCCGAATTATAATCACTCCCCCCAATTCTTAGGGGTATTTTCTGAACATTTCTGCATATAATTGTTGATAACGCTAATTTTTAGAGTAAAGGAAAAGAAAGCAGATCATGTCAGATATATCAAATAAACCTCCAATCACAGACGAGGAAGCCACAGTTACTGGAGCTGCTATTGGCGGTATATCGAGTGCAATACTCACAAAGTTAGCGGGTGGATCAGATGGGGCTACTGTTGTATCTGGTATTTTGGGCACAATCAGCGGAGCAATCACGGGAGCGATCATCAATGAGATTACAAGGAACTCAAAGGATCCAAAATACGAAGAGGAGTCTTGACCATACTTCTTCTTTAGGGTTTATACAGTTCAAAAGTCATTAGGTAACTAGAAAATAAATCTAGTGGCTGGGCGAACGATCACAAAAAACAGGGCACATATTATATGTGCCCTGCATTGTTTTATCAATTTTGTCCGCGTGGGTAGGTTGAACCACCACCTGATAGCAATTACTTGCGCATCTTGGGGTCGAGCGCATCGCGCAACCCGTCGCCGATGAAGTTGACGCACAGCACCGTCAGCGAGATGAATAAGCCCGGCCAGATGACAAGCGCTGGTGTAATTGTCAAGAAATCTTTGCCGTCGAATAACAGACGCCCCCACGTTGGGAAGTCCGGCGGAAAACCGAGACCGAGAAATGACAGCGCTGCTTCGGTGATGATGGCGCTGGCAATACTGAAGGTCGCCGCGACGATAACCGGGCTGAAGACATTGCGTAAAATATGCCCGAACAAAATGCGGTAATCTGGCGAGCCAATGCTGCGGGCTGCTAGAACGAATTCTTGCCCCTTGACGGCCAATACTTCGCCGCGTACAAGACGCGCCGTCGGCATCCAACCTAGCGCACCAATGATGGTGACGGTCAAAATGAAGATGCCCATCTCTGGCCCAAAAATTTTGCGCAACGAATCGCGGAACAGCAAAGTAATCACGAGCAGCAAGGGTAAAATCGGCAGCGACAGGAACATATCTGTGATGCGCATCAGAATATTGTCGAGCGATCTATAATACCCAGCCAGCAAACCGACGAGTGTGCCGAGAAACATCGCAATCAACATCGCCGAAATGCCAATCGCCAGCGAAACACGCCCGCCGAACATCACACGTGCTAGGGTGTCGCGTCCAAGACTATCGGTGCCGAATGGATGGATTGTCGTCATCCCCGAATACGATTCGGTGATTTCAATGTGTTCTGGGTCTACCGTCCAGAAAAATGGGCCGATGATAACCCCGGCGACGATGAAGAACAAAACAAACACCGCAATCATCGCTAGCTTGTGTTTGCGAAATTGACGCCACGCATCACTCCACAAACTATTGGACTTGAGCATTTCGGGTTCAACATCGTCGAGTTTAATCGGTTTTGATTTCGCTACCGTTGCCATGAGATATTCACCAATCAATTAGTTATAGACGACACGCGGATCAAGAATAGCATACGCAATGTCCGCCGCGATATTACCGAACACAATCAACACTGCAAAAATAAAAGTCAACGTCTGCACCGTCGGCAAGTCACCACCTTGAATGGCGATAATGAGTAATTGCCCCAATCCGTTGACGCGGAAGATTTGCTCGGTGATAATCGCCCCCTGAAAGATGCCGGGGATGCCGAGTGCAATCAATGTGACGACCGGTATCAGGCTATTACGCAGCACATGTTTGAGCACGACATATTTTTCGCTCAAGCCTTTTGACCGCGCCGTGCGTACATAATCTTGATTTAGATTTTCGAGCATCGACGACCGTGTGAAGCGGCTCATCTGTGCTGTGAAGAATAAAGCCAGCACAGCTGTAGGCATGAACATTTGCCTCAATTGAAAAATTACACTATCGATGTCGGAAATCGACACCTTGTGGGTTGTATCATAAACCGATGGAAACCACTTTAAGTTCACGCTGAATATGATGATGAAAAGTAGTCCAGTGAAAAATGTCGGCACAGAGAAACCGATCATTGCTAAAAATGTGCCGACCTGATCGAAGATGGAATATTGTTTATAGGCGGAAATCACGCCAATCGGCACGGCAATCAAAATCGCCAGCAAATACGACGTGCCTACCACCCATAAGGTTTGTGGCAAACGTTGAATCACGAGGTCAATGATCGGGCTTCGAGTTTGCCAGCTAATATACCGCAGACGCTCTTCCGAGTTGCCAATCGAGATACCAGTTGTTTCTTCGAGAATATTGAGCGGTTCATTAATCATGAACTGATTCACCCATTTGACGTATTTAACCATAAATGGGTCGTCCGCCCCCATCTTTTCGCGGATTTGCGCCCGGACTTCGGGCGGAATCGTCAAGGGGAGGTTGCCAACCGGGTCAGCCGGTGACAATTCGAGGATCGCGAAGACCACGAAACTAATCACCAATAGCGTTGGGATAGCTGTCAAAAGACGCCGTATAATAAATTTGCTCACGCGATTTACCCTAAAAAATATACTTGCAAAATTTTGAACAGGGGCGGGCCAAACAACCCGCCCCTGTGTGTATTGACTTGATGAAGGGAACTAGCTGGCGCGCGTCCAGTCAGCAATGTTCCACAATTCCGAATCCCACACATTCATCAGAACGCCTTCGAGATCGTTACGCCGGGCGGAAACCGCACCGCGATGGATCAACGGAATCATCCAACCATTTTGCACGATCATGTCATTCATCTGAATAGCGAGGGCGGCACGATCTTCGAGATCCGCAGTACGAGCCATTTGCTCGACGAGGGCGTCGTATTCCGGGTCGCAGCTGCGTTGAATGTTGTTGCCAAGCCAACCGGTGTCGGGGCCGGGGATGTTGTTACAAGCCCAGTTCGACATATACGATTCAGGATCGGTACCGTCAAAATTGTTGGTGTACATTTCAATGTCGGCGTAGAACTTCTGGTAGGTGTCCGGGCTGGCTGGGTCGCCACCGAAGAAGACCGAGGCATCGATGTTACGCAATTCGGTGTCTACACCAATTTCCGACCACCATTGCTTGATGAGCGCTTGCTCGTTTTGGCGCAGCGCATTGGTGGATGTCTGATACAGAATGCGGAGTGGCACACCGTCTTTTTCGCGGATGCCGTCGCCGTCAGTGTCTACAATACCGGCTTCGTCGAGCAGCGCGTTGGCGCCTTCGATGTCTTGCACAAGGCAGCTATCGTTATTGGTTGAAGCGTAGATTGCCGGTGCAGGGAGCACGTTACAGGTTGCACGCCCGGTCGGGCCATAGAGTTGTTCGGCCATGACGTTACGATCAATCGCCATCGAGAGCGCCCGATAAACCGCCGGGTCGGTCAAGAACGGATGGGCATTGCTGCCGTCGGCCTCAAAGACTGAGCGCAGGTCGCCAAGATCGGGGTTGGGATTGGTCTGGTTGACGATGAGACGTTCAACGCTGGTGCCAAAACCGGAGATAATCGTGCCGATACCATTGGCTTCCATCGCTTGCAGAATCGGGAATTCGACCTGAAGATTCCACGCATAATCGAACTCACCGGTTTCGAGGACAGCGCGTGCGGCTGATTCAGCATCACCACCGCCTTTGAAGTTGACGCGAGTGAAGAACGGTTTTTCCGGGAAGTCACGATAATTTTCATTGACAACGTATGTGATCACATCATTGGGGCGGAATTCTTCGACGACATACGGGCCGGTGCCGATGGGATTGAAGTTTTCTTCGGTACATGACTGCGCATCAGCGCCGACACAATCTTGGAATTGCGCACGTTGGAAGATCGGCGATTGCGCACCAACAAACGGGCCATACGGGAACGGCTTCGGCCCGCCGAATGTGATCAGAACAGTGTGATCGTCAACGGCTTCCACATTTTCGACGTCGTTGAAGTTTTGCACCTGTGAACAACCGAGTTCAGGATTGGTGCAGAATTCCCACGAGAAAACCACATCGTCTGCCGTGAATGGTGTGCCGTCTGACCAAACAATGTCATCACGGAGATTCCATGTGATGGTGGTCAAATCTTCCGAAATACCACCATTTTCGAGCGTTGGGATTTCGGTCGCCAGATAGGGCACGAGATTGCCATCTTGATCGTAACGCGCAAGTGGTTCGAGCACGAGTGATGCGGCATGAATTTCTTTCGTACCACCCGATAAAAACACATTCA
This sequence comes from Chloroflexota bacterium, assembly GCA_003695675.1. Taxonomy (GTDB): domain Bacteria; phylum Chloroflexota; class Anaerolineae; order Aggregatilineales; family Phototrophicaceae. The sequence goes on along the minus strand of RFIA01000324.1, from coordinate 13,407 downwards.
GTGTTGACGGGGCTTGCCAGTACAGGATGTTGAGTGTTCGTTCATCATCCTGTGCCGAAGCCGTACCGATGACACCAAATGCGCCCACAACCAGCACGATGACTAGCAGCAAGCTCATTTTACGGAAACTAAAATATTGCATCCTAATCCTCCTAAAAAAATTGATATTGTGACAATCGTTATAACATTGCCAGCAGCAAGTATAATCGTTTCGTGCAATTGCTGCAAGAAATAATCGATTAATTTGGATATTGACAATGCTATTGAAAATTGACTTTGTATCCGTATATTGATGGTATTGGATACACCGACTCACCTTGTAATACTTGTAATCGATAAATGAGGTTCAAGGGAAGCCTTATTTGGCTTAGTCGTTGATTGCTGAAATGTTGACATTCGACAGCGATTGCGATGACATTTGCCACAAGACACACTTATTCTCATCTCATAAGGTGAGAAGTACCATAAAAAGTCTGTTGTGGAGGCGCAATTGTGGAGGCGCAATCATGATACAGGGGCACGATTTTGGGATGTCGATACCGGTCATCATTTTGACGACGATTGCCTTTTGGGGAGTCGTCATCGGTGCAGTGATATGGGCGGTCAAAATGCTCAAAGCCTATGAGAAGGCGAAGATGGAAGACGAATAGTCATCGGCTACTAGCAATCATTATTTGCGGCGGAATGTTTATACGATATTCCGCCGTTTTGATTCTATATTTGGTAACTACTCAACATACAAGTATGAATCGCGCCGGATAAAAGATATTGAACCGCAAAGTCGCCAAGAGCGCAAAGAAAAACGATGAATCCACTCTGCGTACTCTACGTCTCCGCGTTGAAATTTTTGCTTTCCTTCTCGCAAACACGCTGCCTGAGTAGTTACCTATTTTGTACATGTAAATGGCACAGATGATAAATATCGTTATAATTATTGGTACATTGCATCATTTTGATTGAGCACGGCGACACATCATAAGGAGCAGATTACGACCATTTATTTCTAAGGGGGCGAATCTCATGATTCAGCATTTTAAGCGTCGAGCTTATCTTCCGAAAATTTGGTTTTTTGTATTTATTACATTCATTCTGAGTGTGATTATGTTGTCCAATGCCAATGTTGTTTCTGCGCAGGCCGGTACAATCAGCAACGTTAGCATCAGCAATGTTACCTGTGAGAGTATGGATGTGACCTACACGGTGTCGGGCGCGGTCGCGCCGGTCGGTGTTTTGGTGGAGGCGCTTTCAGGTGGTAGTACCATCGGCAATCAAGATGGACCCGACACCAATGGTACGCACACCGTTACAGTGACTTACTTTTCGCCGCAACCATCCGGCACGAATGTCCGCGGTATGGCTTCGAATGGTTCGAGCAGCGCTCAAAGCGGCAGTCAATCATGCGATGGTGGCGGCGGTGGCAACGGCGGCGGTCGCAATAATGGTGGTGGCAATGGTGACGGCCAACCTGAGTCTGCCCCGCCATGGTCGGGCTTCTCGGATGGACGCATCAGCCCCGACCCGGCGGAATATTATTCAATATGGTGCCAAGCCGATACGATTCAAGTGTGGCGCTCGGTGCCGGAGACAAGCCTGCTGAAGGAAATTTCGCTGGCCGATGTTCTGGCGTTGTCGGTCGGTGGTGAGATGGCGCTCGGCGATTTCATGGTCATACAGCGTAGTTCAGAAAACATCGCTACGATCTTCGGCAGCAATGGCAATCTTGCGCCCGAAGCAGGATCAAAAGCCTTCAGTCTTGATGATTGTGTAACGGCTAATGGTGGCGCACCGCAACCCCCGTCCGATGATGGTCAAGGCGATGGGGCGGGCGGCTCGAATCCCCCACCGACATCTGAGGAAACTGATGCCCAACGTGCCCAACGCGAAGCGCAAGAGGCGCTTGATTTCTGCTTCGATTCGTATGGATTCTTCGGCGACGATGCCGAGTTGTTGGCGGACTGTCTCAACTTCGTACTCTCAACCGAAGCCGACAACTTAAGCGGCGAAGACATCATGACATTGATTATCATGATTTTCTGCCTCAATATTATTGTCGGTGCGGGGGTAGTACCCATCGGTTTGATTTGGTTACACCGGCGGCGCAATCCGGCGGCGCAGATTGAACACATGATTGAATTGAAGCGAAGTAAAGAATAACCGAGCTTTTTGTATCAAATCTTGCCTCTTGTCACGGTGGCGATTTTTAACAGTAAGCGTGTTATGTACATAATCCGCCGAACAAATTACTCGCTCAATATCAGATCGCGTTTCCAATAACGAATGACGATTGTACCGCCCGGCATAGCAGCGACGAGTCGATAGAGCAAATCCCAATCATCCGTCTCAAGAACACCTAACAGTAACCCACCGGCAATATAGGCAAACGGCGCGATGAGAATCCCCACTATCGGATGCACACTGCCGAGCAAAATCATCGTGATGAGAGTCGCTCCGCCGACAAATGTCAGCCGCAATAATCGCGGCGGCAGTCGGCGTACATCCCAACCGTGCGCAGTGAAGTGACTCAGCATCGCGACGATAACCCCCATCTCGGCGACGACCGTCGCTATTGCGGCGCCACGCACGCCGATACGCGGGAGTAATAGCGCATTCAACGTAATGTTGACGGCTAACCCAGTCGCCCGAATCATCAACAAGCGCCGTTGTTGGTTTTGTACCATCAAGGCTTGTGCGAAAACATTCGCCACCATTGTCACCATGGCATACCACACAAGAATGCGCAGCACATCCGCCGTCTGCGCGAAATCCTCGCCGAACAACGGTACGGTAATGTCTGCTGCGAACAAGCTGAGCACGAGTGTAATCGGCAGGCTGATAACGATTGTGAAGAAGGCCATCTTCTCGACCATGAAGCCGAACAATGGATTGTGACCATCGCCATAAGCACGCGACATCATCGGGAACGTCGCGACAAGCACCGTCGTGCTGAGCAACTCAATCATCCCCGCGATGATGACAAACGCCGCCGTCAGATTACCCGTGCCGACTTCACCGATGAAGCGTGTCGTCATCAGCTTGTCGGCCTGTCCATAGGCTTGTACGAGAAAAGCCGACAACGCAAGCGGCGCACTGTTGACAATCAACGGGACGAGTATCACCCGGTCAATCGGCCAATGAGGACGCACCCCGCCACGCAGCAACATCCACCATAACGCAAGCGCTCGCCCGATGCCCGAAATAATTGTCGCGATGTATACGCCCATTAAGCCGAAACCGAGAAATAATGCGAACGCCGCCAATCCAACGCGCACGACAATATGTACAATGTCAATCGTCGATGTGGCGAGCATGCGTTCTTGCCCGATGAGAATATCGTGGCAGACGTTGCCGAAAATGTCGATGAGTAAACTGATACCGGCGACGGCGACAAAGGCACGAATCGTCGTACTATAACCGAAGCTGAGGGCGGCGCTGTTGATGGCGATGTAGGCGATGAGCGCGAGAATGGTTTGTGTGAATAATGCAGAGGTCAAATAACGCCCGGCGTCTTGCGGTTTGCGGGCCACATCGCGGATGACAATCGGCCCCATACCGAAATTGGGAATCGATGCGCCGACGGTGAACAACGCCAACACCGTACCATAGATGCCATACGATGCCACACCGAGCAATGGGGCGAGCACAAGCTGCCATCCGAATAAGATGCCTTTGCTCAGAATCGTGGCGACGGCGATGGCAGTTGCGTTGCGGACGGCGCGTTCGGCCTCAGCGCTAGAGATGCGCGGCGATGATACGTCGGTCGTCATGATTTTTGCGCGCGCATGGCACGTAACCAGCCACGATGAACGGCGCGGGCTTCTTCAACTGAGATAAAAGCATCTGTATTCGTTTGTTTGATATGTTGAATCATGCCGGGCGCATCGCGTCGGTTGATGACACTGCGCAGCATACAAACTTGCCCGTCGCGCCCTTCGCCAACCGTCTCGGTGACGGCGTGCCCCATCGACCGAATCAACTCGGCTGTGCTATGTCCATCGTTCGGTGTGATGATATTGACAGCGACAAAACCGGTGATGAAGCGTTCTTCAATCATGATGCCGACATAACTGCCGAAACCAAAACCGAACGCATAAGCACCCAAATTGAGTATATTGGTCAAATCATTGACGACACCGGCGACGGTCACCGCGAAAATGACGGCCTCTATCGTGGCGATAACACTCGAAAGCCAGCGACGATGCTGCGTCACCATAATCATGCGGACGGTGGCAAGGGCGCTGTTGAGGAAGCGTAAGGCGAAGATCGCGAGCGCCAATAGAATGGCTTCAGACGACATAACAACATGCTCCAAAAAGCAATTTTCAAGCACATATTGTAATGTCGTCTGACGAAAAGCGATAGCGGTAGCCTGTGTTATGTCCCCACGAATGAACATGGTAAAGATGGGCGGATTCGAGAATGAGACTTGTTTACCGGTCTTGACCGTGCGCTACGACACAGAATAGCGTATAATAGACGACATCATCATTTTTAGCAGAGAGGTGGCGACCCTCAATGAGTCAGGTATTAATAGTTGAAGATACGCAAGATACTGCCGACCTGATGATGTTGACATTACAACGGTTGGGGGTCGAGACGTTTCATGCGCCTGATGGTTATGTCGCGCTAGAATTTCTCGAAAATAACACACCCGACCTGATGTTATTAGACATCGGCTTGCCGGGGATGAGTGGTTGGGATGTACTAGAAGCAATTAAAGAACACGACCCGGACAACAGCTTTCCAGTTATTGTGTTGACCGCCTTTGCCGACCCGACCAATAAACTCATCGGTAAATTTCAGAATCGCGTGCATCAGTATATTACGAAACCATTCGAGATGAAGCATCTGCAAGAAGTGGTTCGCGAGGTGCTCAGTCTCGATTGATGTGCCCTCGTGACGTGGGTGTGCTGGTCTTGAGGGGCTTGATGCCCCTTTTTGCTTGATAGTGACGTTGCTGACAATACCATTGCTCAAGCAATAGGTCTGCGAAATATTGATGCTGGAAATTGTTATTCCTCTGTTAAAATAATCGAGTAATCATGAGCCAAGAGGATGCTTCATGCCGAAATGGTTGTTGGGACTGATCGTTTTTCTGGCTGCGTGTGGTGGTCGCGCTGCTGTCACCGAGACGCCTGTAGCAAATGATGTTGCGGCAAATGCTCCGGCGCGAGCAACAGATGGCGTGCCGACACCGACACTGCCCCCTCCTGAATGGCGTGAAGCGACTACATCGATTACGTTGGACAACGCACCACAAATCAGTTATCTCGGTCGATTGGATGCCAACAGCCGTCCGAGCACTGTCTTTGATTATGATTTCGCGCCCGACAACACTTTGCTCGCGGCGCTCAATAATGATTTGCTCATTGTGTGGGATTTGATCACTGGCGAAGAAATTTTGTCGCAAGAGCGGGGGGATGCCGCACGGGTGTTGTTCTCAGCAGATAAAACCGAATTGTTCCTTATCGGTAGCACCGGGCAAACCGCTATCATCGATACCACCACCGGCAGCACAATCGATAATTTCGCTGCGCACCCGACATTCAATAACAGCATCGCTTATTATGAAGATGATGGTCTGTTGGCTGTCGGTGGGACAGATGGCGACGTCAAAGTGTGGGATGTCTTTGAGCGCATCTCATTGGTGACGATTGCAGCGCATGGGGCAGAGGCTGTCGACAAGATTGCTTTTTCGCACGATGGCGAGCGTCTTGCAACTGGCGGTTTGGGCGCTGTGCATCTCTGGAATTGGCGTGACCGTGAGCGTATCGCCTCTTTCGCACTCGGCGACGCGCTGCCACAACATGTTGTCTTCTCGCCGGACGACACACAACTTGCTGTCAAAACGCAAGAGATGCTGTATCTGCTCGATCCAACAGATATGACCGTGCTGCACTCAACACTTTTACCGCGCAACGGCGGGGTAGACTTGTTGGCCTACTCGCCCGATGGCCGTTTTTTGATCACAGATGATATATTGACGGAGATTTCAATCTGGAACACCGAAACTGGCCAACGCATTGTTCGCCTGCCTAATGTCGGCGAGCGACGAGTCTCTGCTGCTTTTTCACCGAGTGGTGACATGTTGCTGACTTCATCGCTGACTGGGCCGGTGACGTTATGGAATATTGCTGCGCCCGGCGAACAAGACGTCGCACGCGCCGATCTCGATGTTGAGGGGGAGCGTCATTTCGCTGTCGCTTGGACGGATGACGGGCGTTTGTTGACGATCCTCGATGCGTTAGGGCCGATATACGTCTGGGGTATCGCCGATGATTCAGAATAGCGATTCACTTGATAATCTTCCGCAGTATTCTCTGTGTCCTCTGCGTCTCTGCAGTTCAATTTTTGTCTCGCTCGGTTCATACCTGTATGCTAAATAGTTACCGTCGATAAAGAAATTGCTGAACATATTGAGTGACAAACTGACCACGCCATGACCCAATCAATTCCATACACATTGCCCGATACACTTGAATTCGATGACAGCGATCTCGCGCATAATCAGGAGGGGCGTATTAGCGCACGGCAGATTGAGCATCTCAAGCGAACACGCAGTCGATTGGCACGCATCCGTGTCGTGATGATTGTCGGTCTGATGATTTTGACTGCGGCTTTTCTCTCGTTTGGGCGGCAGAATGACACCTTGGTGTTGCAATTACTCGGCGTCACGACAAGTATCCTCAATGCAGTCGTCGTCGGTCTGTTGCTGCGTGGATGGTTGCGCTTCGGTGCTGACCTCGAAGATGGCCGTGTCGAGTCGATAGATGGTGAAGTCACACATACGATTCGAGTCGTCGGACGGTCGGCGAGTTATATCTTGCACATCGCCGGCGAAGAGATGAATGTGCCGAAAGAAGTCTTCCTCGCTTTTGAGGAGTCTGCAAGCTATCGGGTGTATCGAGCACGACATTCCAAAGTGCTTCTGTCGGCAGAGCCGGTGGAGGGGTGAGGCTGAGGTAGAGGATTAATCTTCTTCTCATTGATTCTCCACCTTGAAGGGTGTGTTTCTCATGTATAATCGCATGATATGACGAGACAAACGACACTGCCCGATTTTCATTTTTTGCTCATTGCGGACAATCTCGGCGGTGAATGGTTTTTTGACCCCGCCCGACAATATTGGAATCGTTTTCGCCCGATTGTCATCAGCGATTACGAGTTTTTGCGATTGATACCGGCAGGTGAATTTTCCATCGTCGTGACGGTCATCGCCGGGCGTGACCGCGTACAACAACTCGGTGTTGACCTCGCACGAATCCATCCCGACGCGCAATATGATCCGATTCTCGCTGACGATTTCGCCGCGACTCGCGAGATGCTCAATCTGCGGGCGCAGCTCAATCAGCCCTTTGGCCAACCCCTCGCTGTCACATTGGAGCCGACCGTCCCCGCCAACACGACTCCGGTACAACCGACGCCGGGTTCCATCTTCACGCAAGAAGCAGGCAGCAACACCAGCGGCTTCGTCACACAAACGCCGACCGCTGCACAAGTGCCGGACGAACAGCCGTCCGAAGATCATACACCCGGCCCCGTCTTCCCGACGCCCGGCCCAGTAACCGGAGGGGGCTAAATGATGCGCCTCACCGATTATCAATGGTCGCGTAACCCACGCGGTCTGCATGTGCAACGCGCCCTCATCACGCCGCTTGATTATAGCCGTTGGTCACAACCGAATTTTGGCTGGGTCAAACTCGTCGCCGCACGAGAAGAATACGTCAACGATGCGCTCGATTTCATGAATATGGGCATCACGCCGATTGTGCGTTTGTGGCGTCCACGTTTCGGCGCCGCGCCCTTCAATGCTGAACTACGCGCATTGACTGATATGTATCTGAATGTCGGTGTCAAGTGGTTCGAGTTTTACAATGAACCCAATCTCGGTGTCGAATGGCCGGAAGGCTTCGAACCCGATTGGCGCAACACCGCCGGGGTCATCGTGCCGTTGATGGAAAATTGGCTTGTGTGGGCCGAATACATCATCAGTCGGGGTGGTTACCCCGGCTTCATTCCATTGGCCGAAAGCGACAATTTACCGTTCGCTGCCATCCATTGGATGGACGCCTTCTTGAATTATATGGCGCAGAATCGTTTTGAACGCTTTCAAAATGTGTTGGCGAATGGCATGTATGTCGCCACACATCCGTACATTCTCAATCACTTTTATCAAGAAGTGCCCGGTCGTGGCCCGACGAGTGTGCGGCAACCGCTTAACCAACGCGCACAAGAACCTGGCTGGCATTTTGAATATCCGTATGATCCATTCCAACAATCCCTCGATCCCGGTCGCACGGTATATGGTGGCACACGGCTAACACCGAATGGCGATCCGGTCGGTCTCATCGCGATGGGGCGCATGTTCAATGAACGGGCGCGGGCGCTGTTTGGGACGCAGGCTGTCCCCGTCGTCGGCACAGAAGGGGGCATCTGGCCGTTTCCCCGTCAGAATGGCCCGGCAGAGCAGCAGGATACCCGTTATCCGTCCTACAATCATGAAAGCCACGCCGAAGCAACTGTCGCCATGTTCGAGTGGATAGCGCGGCAAGCACCGCCGTGGTTCTTCGGTGTTTGTCTATGGAAAGAAGATGATTATTATTACCCCGAAGGCGGCCATGCCCGCGCCATCGACCGCTTGCGAGAAATCCCGCCGATTCTCAAGAATGTCCCCGCGATTGATGTCATGGGCGAAGGTTTCGTGCCGGGCTTCGGGCCGTTTGTTGGCCCCGCGCCGATTCACGGGCAGGCCGACTTCCACATGATGATTCTCGCGCCGGGTTTAGACTCGCGTTTCTTCTTCGAGACCGCGCAAGGGTATTGGAATGTATTTCGTCCGGTTGTTGTGACGGATACCAATCTGATCGAGTTCATCCCCAATGATCGCAGCTTGGCTGTGACAGTTATTTCCCCACCCGAATTGGTTGACACGATGACAAGTTTGATTCAAGAGCGTTATCCGAATGTATTCCTCGATCTTGTCATTTCGGAAGACACAAGCGAGATTGCAGCGCTGTTCAATGAGCGGGCAAGGCGCGGTTTGCGCTTCGGATGAATGGCGCGTGTATCTTGTCAACGACTGCCAATGTCTTACAATGGGTAAGATGTCCTTGAGGGAAGCAACAATGGGGAAAATTATGATACTCAGCAAGCAAGAACAATCTATACTCATCTCAACTTATACGACGGTGATGTTGCATGCCAACACCATCACCGAGCAATTTTATCAAAACTTGTTTGAAGCATTGCCCGAAGTCGAACCGCTCTTCACGAAAGATATGCGGCAGCAGCGCAAGATGTTCACCGAGATTGTGCGCTTGTCTATTTCGTCGGTAGACCGTCTCAACCGGATTGAGAAACAATTGCGACATCTCGGCGAAAAGCATACAGCGGTCGGGATTAAGCCGGAGTATTATCCGGTGCTGCGCGACGCATGGTTGCAGGCGATGGCAGATGATATGGGTGACGCTTTCACTGCCGATGTCCGACAAGCGTGGTCAAATTTATTCGATATTATTTCCAGTATGATGTTGGGTGAGCGATAAAAAGATTCAACGACGATCATCGGTATGAATGACGACACATTTGAACTCGAATTGACGGCGATGGCGCACGGCGGCAGCGCTCTCGGTAGGCACAGTGGCAAGACGATTTTCGTCCCCTTCACGATTCCCGGCGAAGTCATCACGGGGCGTATCGTTGAAGACAAAGGGCGCGTCGCATTTGCCGAGGGCATTACATTGCTCGAAGCATCGGCAGACCGTGTGTTCCCAGCATGTGCGCATTTTGGGCCGGGCAAATGTGGTCGTTGTCAATGGCAGCATATCGCCTACCCCGCGCAATTACTCCTCAAGCAAGATGTCTTAGCTGACCAACTCGAACGTATCGGCGGTTTTAGCGATGTCGAAATCGCGCCGGTGATTCCGTCGCCGCGACAATGGGGCTACAATCATCAGATCACATTGCAAGTGCAAGATGGCGTGCCCGGCTTCAAGCGGGCTGATGGCCTCGGTATACACGTCATCGACGAGTGCCATATCATGCACCCCGCCTTATTGGAATTATTGCAAACGCTCGACCTCGACTTCACCGCGCTGACGCAAATGACGCTACGCATCGGCAGCGATGGTGTGCTGATGCTCATCATCTCGACGGCAGACGATAACGCGCCCGAACTCCACACCGATTTGCCATTGAGTATCAATCTGCTCTTGAGCGACAACGAACCCGTCAATCTCATCGGCGACTCGCATACGCGCTATACGATTGCCGGGCGCAATTTTCGCGTCACGGCGGGCAGCGGCTTTCGAGCGAATATCGCTCAGCTTGAGGCACTCGCTGCGGTCGTGCTTGAGATGCTGAATCTGCGCGGTAGTGAGTCTGTGCTTGATTTGTACGCCGGTGTCGGCTTCTTCAGCGCATTTATCGCAGAACGAACACAACTCGTCACCCTGATCGAAAGTTATCCACCCGCTGTGACCGACGCCGATGAAAATCTCGTTGATTATGAGCATGTCGATGTCATTGAAGGCGCGGTAGAACGTGTGCTGCCGGAATTAGACGACAGTTATCATGCCGCTGTGCTTGACCCGCCGGACAACGGCCTCTCGACCGATGCGATTGATTTGCTCGGCGCGAGCAATTTGCCGCGTCTCGTCTACGTCAGCAGCGATCCGGCCACCCTCGCCCGCGATGGTAAACGACTCGATGCACAGGGCTTTCATCTCGAATTCGTGCAACCGCTTGACCTCGCGCCACATACGTATCACATCGACAGTGTCGCGTTGTTCATACGTTGAAGTCTACATCCACGCCACTCTTGAAGCGATTTTTCGCCTCTGTTATAATCCTGCCCACATCGCCCGGCCCTGTAGCTCAATTGGCAGAGCAAGCGACTCTTAATCGTTAGGTTGAAGGTTCGAGTCCTTCCAGGGTCATTGTATCGCAGTCCAGATTAGGTGGGCTGTTTTTGTTTTATCCACATGGACAATTTCCCCGATGCGACTTCAGCGCTATAGACACAAACTCACGACCGGCATCAAAGTCTACGGGCAATATTATCTCCAACGTCAGACGCCGGTCATCATCTATTCGACCGGGCGCGTTGGGTCGATGGCGCTGCATCACTCATTGGATGCGGCGGGTGTGTTGGTCTTTCAAGTCCATATCCTCAATCCAGACGAAATCGCGGCCAAGAATCCACCCGGTACGACGAAATGGGCATACAAACACATCATCAGCAAGCAACGCCCGGCAAAAATCATCTCGATTGTGCGCGACCCACTCGCGCTGATGGTCTCCGACTTTTTCCCTAAGCTCAAATGGATTGCCGATGACCCCGAAGCGTACAAGCATCACGCCGTCGATGAATTGTGCGAGATGTTCAACACGCGCTATTTTGAGCAAGGGCGGCATCACGAGAAACTCAATTGGTTTGAAGACCACTTCGAGAGTGATCTCGGCATCGATGTCTATGCGCATCCATTCTCCAAAGAAGGGGGATATACCCGCTTTGAGCATTCCCCATACGACGTACTGATCTTCAAACTTGAACTCGACGACGCAACCAAATCACAACTTGTGGCAGCGTTCGTCGGCCTCGATGCTTTTAACATCATGCGCTACAACATCGGCGAGACGAAAGATTACGGCGCAGTCTACAAGCAATTCAAGCAGCAACTCCGTGTCCGTGACGAACACCTCGACGCCATCTACACATCGCGTTATGTACGCCATTTCTTCACATCTGATGAGATTGCTGCGCTGCGCGACCGGTGGTGTTGAAAGTTCTTTGTAGGGTTACATTGTGGATAACGGACGTCGGCGGCGTGTGGTATATTGAGAGCAAAAATAATTGAACCGCCCGTAAGGATGATTCGAGTGACAGGATAAAGATAGTGAACCGCAAAGGCATAAAAGACGCAAAGAAAACCATCCATTTCTCTGCGTTGAATCTTTCGTTTTCATCATTGTGAATATTGTGAATTACCCGATGTACATTATTACGGATGCAATTTCGTGGAGAAAGTGATGACACAGCAATATATTTTGATCGAAACGCCGGTGGATGGTGTCGGCTTGATTCGTCTCAATCGGCCGGAAGCGCTCAACGCGCTCAACAGCGATGTAATTAATCAAATCTCGACGGCGATGGAAGCTTTCGACGCTGACGATACCATTGGGTGCATCATTTTGACAGGCAGTGACCGCGCCTTCGCTGCCGGGGCGGACATCAAAGAGATGGAACAGCGCAGCGTCGTCGGTATGTTGACCGGTGATAAGTTGACCGATTGGACGCGCATCGCCCGCATCAGCAAGCCGGTGATTGCGGCGGTGTCCGGTTGGGCGCTTGGAGGCGGTTGTGAACTCGCCATGATGTGCGATATGATTGTTGCGTCGGAGAGTGCGATGTTCGGTCAACCGGAAATTAATCTCGGCATTATGCCCGGCGCAGGGGGCACACAACGCTTGACACATGCCGTCGGCAAAGCGATTGCGATGGAGGTTATGCTCGGCGACCGGCGTTTGACGGCGGCTGAAGCGTTGCATTACGGTCTCGTCAACCGCGTCTATCCGGTCGAGCGCTATCTCGACGAAGCTATCAAGCTCGCGGCGAAAATCGCGACGATGCCCGGTGTCGCGACACGCATGATTAAAGCCGCCGTCAACAAAGCATACGACCTCAGCTTGCAACAAGGGCTTGATTATGAGAAGCGCAATTTTTATCTGTTGTTCGGCACAGAGGACAAAGACGAAGGCATGAAGGCCTTCATCGAAAAGCGCCCACCGCAATGGAAAAACCGCTAACGATTTTGTACACGGCGAATATTCGGGGCGACCTACACCTGCTCCCCCGAATGTTCGCTTTCATCAAGCATCTCAAGCGAGATACACGCATCGCTCCGACGCGCGTGTTGTTGCTAGACCTCGGCAATGCTTGTGCGCCGAGTTCGTGGCATTGCGCTGTGACAGGTGGACGCTCAACCTTGATTGTGTTGGATGCGATGGGATATGCGGCGGCGGATGTCAGCGCCTATCTGACGGATGAAGGGCGCGAGAAATTGACCGGTATCGTTAGCCTCGCTTTGATTGATGCGGTGCATTGGTGGCAATCGGACGCACTTGCCGTCATTCATCGAACTGAGCAGATGCACGACAACAAGCTCAACATCATCACACAAGCGGCGGATATAACCCGGCTTGATGGCAATGTGCTGCATCTCGCGGCGGTTGATGCGCGGCAAATCGGTATCGCGCAGATTGCGCTGAATGGCGACTCGTACACACTTTTTGGCGATGACATTCTCGCTATGCCTGCGCATACTTTCCCCGAACCGACAATTGCCGCCTCAGTTGAATTCGTCATCAGCGAAGCGCGTTACGCACAACGCCGCCGCGATTCGTAACTTG
>RFIA01000323.1 GCA_003695675.1 Chloroflexota bacterium | reverse complement strand
TCAGGCAACCAGAGAATGAATTCTCCGCACGTAGACATAGCGGTTTCCGGCTGCCACAAAGCCAAGTACCCTGAAGGGTACTGCACTTGATCGAATGACCCCTAAATAACCCCTTTAGTGGGTTTGGTATGACGGTAGCCGGACATTTTAATGTCTGGCGGCACTCCGTGAAATCCAAGTAATCGATGAAGCAGCTCGAATGGTCTCAGACGAAACAAGGACGAAACACACAAAGATAACTCGATCAATCAATTTTCGGGGGGCACGCAAATGTGTCCCCTATTTATTTGCGAGATGGATGTGACACCACTCATCACAACACTGAAACTATTATGGCGAGCGATACGTTTCGCCGTGCGTATCGTCCGTTATGCGATTACCCTGCTCATCTTCGTGATGCTGATACAACGCTCAACGGTGCCCATCGGACGCGACCACAATGCGATTGCCATCATCACCCGCGATTATCATTTCAATTTCGTTGCGTGGGAACTCGACGCGCTGCGCACAAAAGTCGGGCAATTCTTTTGGGGCGTGCATCCGTTCATGAATGAAGCTGACCGCGCACAATTCGTCCGCGATTACATGGCGGATGTCGCGCGAGTGCAGCAGCTTGAAGCGCAAATCACACGGATATTTGTTGACCCCGATGTTGCTGACCCGCAGGTTGAGTCCGCCACATTACGCGCCGAACGCGATGCGCTGCGCGATGACCTCAACAACCGACAACCGCTCGCCGAGAGCATCCTCGAAGGACAAGTCGCGGCGGTGTTGGTCGATCTCGGTTTCGGCTTTCACGGGCAGCTCTTGCCCCCGATGGCCGCGCACTTCTCGCAGACACCGAATGCGCTCGTCGTCTCGCCGCGCGACAAAATCAATATCGAGGTGCTCATCAATCTCGAAGGCATGACCATCGACCAAATCACCGCGCTCGAAGAACAAGTTGACCGCGAACGTGATGTCTCGTCGCTCATCGTTGGCATCGGCGGCATCGCGATTTACCCGGCCATGATTCTCGAAACATCGTCGATTCCTTTCGCTGTCGATACCATCGCGCACGAGTGGCTGCATCATTATTTGTTCGCCTATCCTCTCGGTTATCAATTCACATTCGATGGCGACACGCGCACCATCAACGAGACGACCGCCAACATCTTCGGGCAAGAAGTCGGGCGACTCGTGCTTGAACGTTATTATCCCGACCTCGTACCGCCTCAGCCATCGTCAGAACCACTAGACGACGCGCCCTCATCACCCCCCGCAGCGCCCGACCTCGATGCGTTCGACTTCGGCCTTGCGATGCACGAAACGCGCACAACCGTCGATGAAATGCTTGCCGACGGGCGCGTCGAAGAAGCCGAAACCTATATGGAAGAACGACGGCGTTTGTTCGTCGAAAATGGGTTTCAGATTCGCAAACTCAATCAAGCCTACTTCGCCTTCTTCGGCGGTTATCAGTCCGGGGAACCCGGCGCAGGCGGCGCTGACCCGACCGGCGCAGCGATTCGCGGCATTCTCGACGCGAGTCCGTCGCTTCAAGCGTGGATTGTCACTATGCGCAGCATCACGACTCGTGAAGAATTACTCAAAATTTGCGAAAGAATGTGTAAAAATCAAGACATTCACGCGAATTTAATTGAAAAACAACTCTAAATCAATTATACTGAGGCTGTTATTCATTTGAGAATGGACAGCCATTATGTCGTCACTCACGCTAGAACGGTGTATCTACACGTATCTCGATGATGACATTCATGAATTTATCTTCGTCGATGACAGCAACACCGCCTTCGATGAGTTCTTGAGTGACTTGAAACAAATCCTCGCGATGCACATTGAAAGCGGCGAGACGCTGCGTGTGCTCATCGACGCTCGTCATGGGATGCCCTCATTGATGTATGCCGCCGAATGTACAAAAGGTTGTTTTGATTCATATCAAAACCTGACCTGTCGCATCGCATTCCTCAATCAACCGGACAGCTTGCTGACGCTTGCCGCCGCGCTCATCGGCTTGATTACCGGCAGCAATACGGGCAAATTCTCGGCCACATTTCGCCGCGACGAGGCGCTTTCGTGGCTTGTATCGGAATAAAATCATAATCGCTGCACACAACGAACTCATAAGGAGCACACATGACAGCAACCCAACCCGCAATAGACCACAACACACTTGATTATCGTTGTGACCGCCTCGACAACGGCATTTATCACGTCACTTTTCACAATGCGACACACCGCGCCGTTGACCGTCACATCGAAGAATTGACCGCGTTGTACAAAGCATCATCACATCATGACCGCTTCCGCATGTTGATGGATTTGCGACAGGTCGGTTGGCCGCCGATGGCCTACATGTTCCAGCAAATGACGCGACTCAACCGGCGTTATCTTTATCACCCGACATGCCGGATGGCGTTTCTGCACGGGCCAGACATACACATCGGCATGGGATACACCTACTTCAGCTTGATGTATCCACGCGGCAAAGCGAAATTCTTCAAGGGGCGACAATTTGACGCGGCGATAGCGTGGCTGCTCGCCAACAATTAACACACAACGCAAACGACTCCTAAAGGGGAATAGGGCAG
>RFIA01000322.1 GCA_003695675.1 Chloroflexota bacterium | reverse complement strand
GTGTCGCCTTGATAGCGATGCTTCTCTCGCAGTGGTTGGTCCGCGGGCAACAACCTTAGATTATTGGAGTAATCATAATGTCTGTAAGAAAATTGCGTGTGATAACATTTCTCGCTCCGAGTATGGAAAAGATATATCGTTATACGATGGATTATGCGGGTAGGCAATTGGGTTATGAAATGGAATTTGTTGTTGGCGAAGTGTATGAAGATGTGTTCGATGCTGACCTGAGCTTTATCTGTGGGCTGCCCTATGTGTTGCGGACTGCACCGCGCCTTGAGCCTTCGCCGATTGAGGCGCTTGTCGCGCCGGTATTGCAAGGTGAACGCTATCAGGGCAAACCAATTTATTTTTCTGACGTCATTGTGCATCGAGATAGTCCATTTCAAAAATTTGAGGATTTGCGCGGTTGCTCGTGGGCGTTCAACGAACCCGAATCGCAATCCGGTTATGGCATCACACGTTATAGCCTGCTGCAAATGGGGGAGACTCAAGGCTTCTTCGGCGAAGTTATTGAGGCTGGTTTTCATCAAAAAGCGGTGCGTATGGTCGCGAATAAAACGGTTGATGCCTCGGCGATTGACTCGCAAGTGCTGGCTATTGAATTGCGCGATTACCCTGAACTTGCTGAGCAATTGCGTGTCATCCACACCATTGGCCCCTCGACGATTCAACCGATAGCCGCATCGAGCAAATTGGCGAAGAAATTGCGCCAAGATTTACAAGCTGTCTTCAGCGAGATGCACACCGACCCTGAGGTTGCAGATGTTATCGCCGGTGGGTTTGTAGAGCGCTTTGTCCCGGTTGACGATTCGGACTACAATGACATTCGTGACATGTTGAAAGCCTGTGAAGCGGCAAATTTCCTCGAATTGCGATGAAAAACTTGACATATCGACAATTGTCGATATAATTAGGACATGGAAATTGATCCGGTAGTTTTTGCTAAAGCGATTGCAGACGACACGCGGCAAGAGATTATGAAACATCTCTGTTGTGTGTGGTTGAGTGTCAACGATGTGGTTGGCCTGATGAATGGTCGAGTCAATCAGCCGACAGTCAGCCATCATCTCAAAAAACTTGAGGAAGCAGGGTTGGTCGAAGTGCGGCAAAAAGGACGGCAACGTTTTTACTCGCTCAATCAACGCCATTTGACGGTTTGTTGCGGTGTGTTGATTCGAAATTTCGCGCCTGATTATGCAGAAAGGGTTATCCCTACCGGGTCGATTGAGGTGCGTTCCGATTAGTCCTATTTTTTTACTTTGATATATCGAAACCCATCGATATTTTAGGGAGATATGCAACATGTCCAAGCCAGATGCACGTATTCATGATGTGGTTCGCAACCGATACAGCCAAGCAGCGACTCGCGATGTCGTTGCCGAGTCAGACTCGTGTTGTGATGATGATTGTTGTGGGCCAGAACTTTATAATCCGGAAATGCTTGTTGATTTGCCGGTTGATGTGACCGGGCTTTCTCTCGGTTGTGGTGACCCGGTGACGATTGCCGATCTTAAAGCGGGCGAGACGGTGCTTGATCTCGGCAGTGGTGGCGGGATTGATTGCTTCTTAGCGGCAAAGCAAGTTGGTGAAGGCGGTTACGTTATCGGTGTCGATATGACTCCTGAAATGCTCGCGAAGGCAAATGCTAGCAAAGAACGCATGGGCGTGACGAATGTTGAATTTCGTCAAGGGCACATCGAGAATCTGCCGGTGGATGATAATAGCATTGATGTCATCATGTCAAATTGTGTCATCAATCTCTCGCCAGACAAAGCGGCTGTGTTCGCGGAGGCGCTGCGTGTGCTCAAGCCCGGTGGTCGTATTTCGATTAGTGATATTGTCACCGAAGGCGACTTCAGCGATGAATTACGTGCTGATACCGAAAAGTGGGCGGAGTGCGTCACCGGCGCGATTGATGTCGCAGATTACACTGCTATGATGCGCGAGGCCGGTTTTGTTGATGTGCAAATTGTCGATAAAGTCGATGCCGATGGGATTGTCGAACGTCAAACAGGGATGCCGCGAGTCTTCAGCGCACGCATCACCGCGAGTAAAGCAATTAGCAGTTGAGGATCATTGGTTAAATAATTTGGGTATTTGAGTTGACTACTTGACCTAGGAGCCATCCAACCACCAGACATTAAAATGTCCGGCTACCGAAGTACCAAGCCTGCTGAAGCAGACTGTTGCGGCATTTGTCATCGATTTCAGGTGGGGTTGACATCCACTTTTTCCAATCAGTCAGCGTCGAATAGTACCCTTCAGGGTACTTGGCTTTTCGGTAGCCGGATGGCTTTAGCCTCTGGCGGCATCTCCAACATGAGCGCCATTGAATAGCGGAGACACAGAGAACGCAGAGTGATTTGCTCTGCGTCCTCTGCATCTTCGCGGCGAATCTTTGTTACTTACACACTGTCCATATTCTCGATAATGCGTGTCGCGAACTCACTCGTCTTGACTTCGGTCGCGCCTTCCATTTGACGGGCAAAGTCGTAAGTGACATATTTTTGCGCAATTGTCTTTTCATAAGCTTTGGTAATCAGGTCACCGGCTTCAAACCAACCGAGATGTTCAAGCATCATCACACCACTGAAGAGCAGCGAACCGGGATTGACTTTATCGAGATTGGTGTATTTCGGTGCTGTGCCATGTGTCGCTTCAAACAAACCGATTTCGTCGCCGACATTCGCGCCGGGAGCAATACCGACTCCACCCACTTCTGCTGCAACGGCATCGCTCAGATAATCGCCATTTAAGTTGGTTGTTGCGATGACATCAAATTCTGTTGGGCGCAGCAGCATCTTTTGGAACATGATGTCGGCGATTGTATCTTGTAGCAGGATTTTACCATCAGGCACTTTGCCGCCGTGATTCTGTGCGACGTCTTCCCAAGAGATCGTCTTGTCGCCATATTCTTCTTTGCCGAGTTCGTAGCCCCATTTCCGGAAGGCGCCTTCGGTGAATTTTTGAATGTTTCCTTTGTGGACGAAGGTTACACTCTCGCGATTACGCGCAATGGCATAATTGATGGCTGCGCGAATCAAACGCTTACTGCCGAAAGGACTGACCGGTTTGATACCGATACCGGCGTCGTCGAAGAATTTTGCGCCCATTTCTTCGCGCAGGAATTTTGCAACTTTTGCATTTTCGGGTGTGCCCGACTCATATTCGATGCCCGCATATACATCTTCGGTGTTCTCGCGGAAAATGACGACATCGACATCTTCCGGGTGTTTGAGCGGACTCGGTACGCCTTTGTACCATCGTACCGGTCGGATACAGGCGTACAAGTCGAGCACTTGTCGTAGTGTGACGTTCAAACTGCGGAAACCACCACCAACCGGTGTCGTCAGCGGCCCCTTGATACCGATGAGATATTCGCGCAGTGCGTCAAAGGTTTCTTCTGGCATGTAGTTACCGTCGTAAATTCCAGCAGCCTTTTCACCCGCATAGATTTCCATCCACACGATTTTGCGATTGCCGTTGTAAGCTTTTTCGACTGCCGCGTCCCAAATTCGCTTGCTGGCTGTCATAATGTCGTAGCCGATGCCATCACCCTCAATGAACATCAGAATTGGATTGTCTGGCACATTGAGTTTGCCATTTTCGACGGTGATTTTTTGGCCTTCTGATGGGACAACAATTTTATCAAAGCCCATGATGTCTATTTTCTCCTATGGACATACATTAATTTGAAATCACAGGCGCACATTATAGCATAAGTTGCAAGCCATTTGAGCCATTTGATGTTAAACTTGGGTTCAATCTATTCGCAATTCGAGGAGGCGTCATGAGTGGTTCAGCAATCATTGAAGTGGTCATCGGTTTGATCTTTGTTTTCAGCCTGCTCAGCATTCTCGTGACTCAGATCAATACGGTGATTGTGAATACATTGAATTTGCGAGCGAAGAATCTGAAGAAGGGGATGGAGCAACTGCTCACTGACCCGGTTGTGCGGGCTAAGGTGTTGTGTCATCCGCTCATTGGTTTGATCGACCATAAAGTGGGCCCAAATGATATAATAACACCGGATATGGCCGAAGAGATCGCCGGGCAAAATCCAACCAATGTGTCGTGGATTGAACCTGAAAAATTCGTTTCGGTGCTCAAAGATGTCTTGACGTTGACGACCCGCGAAGAATTGTTTCTCGATCTTTATCGAGCGGTCGATGCACTGCCGGTGGGTACAGAGAAATCGCAGATTCGCGAATTGATTCGCGGCCTTCAAAATAACGGCACTGGATTGCCCGATTTACACAAAGCAATTTTTCGCCTCAAAAACGAACAACACAAACAAGCATTGATGACCGCGCTTGATAAAGTTGAGGCCGCGGCGGGTGACTTGCTGGTAGAGAATGTTGAACTTGCGCAGATGATGCAGGGCATTCGCAATATCGACAGCGAAATACTTCAGAACACACTCAACAATATTCTGGAAACGACGAAAGATATTAAAGCGGCAGAGGCGCGGCTGGAGACATGGTTCAACACGACGATGGATCAGCTTTCGACATCGTTTACCAAGCGCCTGCAATATTATTCATTATTCGTTGGCCTTGTTCTCTCGCTGACATTGAATGTCGATACACTTAATCTTGCCACGGCCTTATGGAATGACCCCGCACTGCGCGAAGCTGTATCGACAGCGGCGGCGGCTGCCACAGCTAATCCTGAACTGCAAGAGGATGCAACTGGGCAAGCAGCGCCACCAACAACACAACAGGAGGCCGTTGGCGAAGCCCGCGGATCGCTAGACACACTATTGGGATTGCGTTTGCCAATTGGTTGGGAGATTACATCCATCAGTGATGAAGACATCGCGGCGGCGGAGGCTTCAAATGTTTTAACCGACCCGCGTGATAATGGCCGCAACCTGCTAAATTTTTGGCCGGGCAATAATCCGGGCTGGCTGGGATTTTGGTTGCAGAAGATTGCCGGTTGGGTCATCACGATGATTGCGATTGCACAAGGCGCACCATTCTGGTTCAATTTGCTCAACCGCATCACCGGACGTTAAGGGAGTAAATGGCAAAAGCGCATAGCGCATTCACTCAATTTTTGCGCTCTTACTCTGTCACCCGATTGCCGAGTGCGCTGCCCACCTCCAACAATGCGGCGACATCTTCAGGGGTGTGCGCCTCGGCATAAATTCGCAACTTTGGTTCGGTGCCACTTGGTCGGATGAGCAGCCAACTGCGGTCGGCCATATAAAGTTTCACACCGTCTTTTGTATCCACACTGGCGACACTTTGTCCGTTAACTTCTTGTGGCGCGTTATCGACGAGGCGTTCGACCATACTGGCTTTTGGCAGATGATGGGTGAGAGTCACATCCAAGCGGGCATAATGTGCCGGGCCATATTTAGCTTGCAAATCAGCGATGATTTCGTGCAAGGGCGCGCTCTCTTCAGCCATAATTTCAAGCAACAGCAAACCCATCAAGATGCCATCGCCTTCGGGGATATGATTTTTGATGCTGATACCGCCGCTTTCTTCGCCGCCGATGAGGACATCGTTGCTGAGCATCAAATCCGCAATATGATTGAAGCCGACGGGTGTTTCGTGCAACTTGAGGTTGTATGCCTCAGCGAGGTTATCAATCATAAATGTCGTCGAGACCGTCTTGACAATTTCGCCGGAGAGTCCTTTTTTCTCGACGAGATGCCGCAGCGCAAGCGCGAAGATATGATGTGGATCGACGAAATTGCCTTGTGCGTCAATCGCGCCGATGCGGTCGGCATCGCCGTCGGTTGCGAGGCCGATGTCGGCTTGGTCACGTTGTACGGCGGCGACGAGTTCGTTCAAATATAACGCAATCGGTTCGGGGTGAATACCGCCGAAACCAGGATTGAGGACGCCACGTATCTCGGTGACATGACAACGCGAACGCGATAAGATGCTGGCAAATGCGCCACGCCCTGCACCCCACATCGCGTCAGCGACGATTTTCAATTCGCCCTGCGAAATCTTGTCGAGATCAACCAATTCGCTCAGATGTTCATAATACACCCATGTTGGGTCGAAGCGACGGATCAGGTCGAGTTCAATCGCGCGGTCATAATCCATCATGTTCGGGCCACGAGCGCGTTCTTCCATTTTGATGAGTTCTTCTTCGACGAGAGCAGACTGTTCGGCGGTCGCGCTGCCCCCATACGATGCTTTGAGTTTGAAACCGTTGTAGCGTGGCGGATTATGACTCGCTGTGATGACGATTCCAGCATCTGCTTTTTTTTCGACGATGTTGTATGAAATGGCGGGAGTCGGCGCGTCGGTGCGTGTCAACCACGCGATGATTCCGTTGCCAGCTAGCACACGCGCCGTTTCAACGGCGAATCGGTCGGAAAGAAAGCGTGTGTCATAACCGACGACGACTTCCGGCGCATTCGCACCCTCGTGTTGACTGTTGATAGCATCAGCAACAGCCTGTGAGATTAAGCGCAGATTGGCATACGTAAAAGTGTCCGCAATCACGGCTCGCCAGCCGTCTGTTCCAAATCGAATCATGGAAGATGTTCTACTCCAGCAGGACTTATGTAATCAGATATCTTATACCTATCGCCAGACATTGAAATGTCCGGCTTCATGTGCCGTCTTTTGTTTGCCAAGTCAGTATTGTGTTGCCAAGTGTTACCGATCTAATTTGGTGATGCTCAGCAATTCTCTTGCGCGTTCAGTTGTGATTTCCAACTCGTTCAGAATGCTATACGGCAGATTATGCTTGACAACATAATCCGGCAATTCATGAAGTGTATCGATAATATCATCCGGCTCAAGTTCACTAAGGCGTGTTCCTGCCGACAACAAAGTTTCGCGAATTGGGTTGACGTCTTGACCATGTAAGGCTGCGGCAATCAAAATGCCCGGCCCCACGAGATCCGCGTAGGGAACACCGCGTCCACGAGAGACTTTTGGTTCAATCGCATAGGCAAAATATTGTTCACTGCCTTCTTGTGGCCGCGTATGACCGAGTTGATTCGTCAAGCGAACTTCGGTGCAAATCAAGTCCAACAATGTAGACAACGACTCGATGCGGCCTTCGCCAACACCTTCCGCAATTTTGAATGCTTGCTGCGCGATCCCAGCCATGAGACTCGCCGCCCACGGCAAATAACGTGTTGACGCCGTATTTTTATTACGGTCTGCCGCATAACGCCAATCGAGCAAGCCGGTGACAATCGTCAACAATTCGACGATGGCAGCACCACGTAAGCGCCGGGGGGCGTCTTTAATCACATCCCAATCGATGATGAGACGTTCTGCCGGTTTCGTGTCGACATAATGGACACTGCCCGCTTCCCGCACCGCAGCGAGAGGCGTGAAGAAGCCGTCAACGCTCAGCGCTGTCGGTATGATGACAACCGGTATATCTCTCATCTGGCCAATGTATTTGCCAATATCGGCCACAAGACCACCACCTACGGCGTAAATAACCTCGACTTGTTCCGGCAATCCTTCTGAAAGTTGTCGCAACAAGTTTAGATCAGCGTTGGGGGGTTCGGCTTGAATCACCAACGGGAGATTAATCAACGAACTCACACGAGACCACGAGCGTTCGTTGGTCAGCAATGCTGTCGGGCGTTGTTCATCAATTTGACTCAAATCTTGAATATCGATGCGTGGTAAAGGCCATATCGTTGTCATCAGGCATACGCTCCGTTGTGTGCGTATAGAGTATTTAAGAGAGAAAAGCAAGGACGAATTGTTATATAGTCTATCTGAAATTCGATTATTTGCCAGCAACAAACGCGCCTCAATATCAATTGGGTGTGCGAGGCTTTGCTTTTCGTCCAATTCCTTTATCTTCGGGCGCCCAATATCAACTCGGTCGGGATATTGTTTGTGTTTTGTGGTAAACTCCTGATTCGTGTATGTTAATATAAAAATTGTTTTTGTTTTCTTTGTGGCCTTTAAGGACAATTGTATATCAGACATCGTAGAAAGGGATGCAGCCCGGCTACCTGCTTTGGTGCGCCGGGTCATTTGTGTTATGTCAGAAAAACTGAAAATAATTCCTCTGGGCGGTTTAGGAGAGATTGGAAAGAATATGACCGTGTTTGCGCTCGGTCATGATGCTTTTATCATCGATACGGGTATTATGTTCCCAGCGAATGATATGCTGGGCGTTGATTATATCATCCCAGATTTTCAATATCTTCGTGATCGAACGGATCTCAAAATTCACGGTGTGATTTTCACACACGGACATGAAGATCATACCGGCGCCATCACCCATGTGATTGAGGCTTTTCCCGGTACGCCGATTTGGGCGACTCCACTTACTGCCGGGCTTGTCGAAGTCAAGTTGCGCAATGCACATTTGTTGGGTGATACAAAGATCAACAAATTCAATGCTGGTGACATGATTGACTTGGGGCCATTTATGGTTGAGAGCTATCATGTTTGCCACAGCATTCCTGATTGTGTTGGCTTTGGTATCAATACGCCGTATGGGTTGATTGTCTATAGTGGCGATTATAAGTTTGATAATACCCCCATCGATGGCAAGAAACCAGATTATGCGAAGCTCGCCGAATTTTCTCAACGCGGTGTGCTCATGTTGATGGCCGACAGCACAAATGCCGACCAGCCGGGATGGACGCCTTCGGAAAGTATTGTCACAGAAGCATTCGATGATGCCTTCAAAGTGGCACGGGGGCGTATTATTGTAGCGACATTCGCCTCGCATATCTCACGCATTCAGCAAGTTGCGAATATGGCGCGGCAATATGGTCGTAAGTTGGCAATCGCCGGCTACAGCATGACCGAAAATGTCAAGATGACGCGGCAAATGGGTTTGCTCGATATTCCTGACGAGATGCTAGTCGATATTGGTCGTATTGATGATTGGCCACCCGAAAAGATTGTTATCATGGCGACCGGTTCACAAGGCGAACCCGCCGCTGTGTTAGGACGCCTCGCGACCGGCCGTCATCGGCATCTTGATGTTGAAGTAGGCGATACGATTATTGTCTCTGCACACACCATTCCTGGTAATGAGGAAATGGTCAATCGCACTATCAATCGTCTGTTTCAACGCGGTGCAAATGTGATTTATGATCCTATCGCACCGGTGCATGTCTCCGGTCATGCCCGGCAAGAAGAAATGCGCCTGCTGATTAATCTCGTTCGTCCACACTATTTTTTGCCCATTCATGGCGAATTGCGTCATTTGAAAGAACATGCGAAACTCGCGATTCAATCTGGCATTTCTGCCGACAATGTGTTCGTCGTTGAGAATGGCGTTGTTATCGAAGCCGACGAGAAAGGCGTGCGTCTCGGCAATCGTGTGCCGGGGGGATATGTCTTTGTCGATGGGCACGGCGTGGGTGATGTCGGGCCGGTTGTGATTCGTGACCGCGAAATTCTTGCGCGTGATGGTTTTCTCGTTGTCGTCGCCGACATCGACCAACAATCAGGCGAACTTTTGTACACGCCCGAAATCATCACACGAGGATTTATCTATCTGCGTGAAGCTGATGAGTTGTTGCAACAAGTGAAAGAAGTCTTCACACATGTGGTTGAAGAGAATCATGACGAATCTTTGAATAAGTTGCGATCTCTCGCCGAAGAGAGTATTCGTCACTTTTTGTACAACGAGACGAAACGTCGCCCGATGACATTTTGTGTCATCAATGAGCATTAGACTTCAGCGTAACTACGCAGTCAATTTATTTGTGAGGCAGCGAAAAAGATTCAACGCAAAGGCGCAAAGTGACAAAGACCGCAAAGAATGTTTTGTAAAAAATCTCTGCGGCCTAGGCGTCTTTGCAGTTCAAATTTTTTCGATCCGCTCCAATTCATACCCGTAAGCTGAGTAGCAGCACTTCAGCTTTAAGTAGCAGGCGAGGCACGCCTCGCCTCTACATGAACGACAACGACGATTATTTTCTGCGCCTCAAAAAGGGTACGAACCGACTGAAGAAACGCCGGAGAATATTATTGCGCGCATCACTCCATGCTTCATCAGCAATATTGGCGTTAGCTTGGCTTTGCATAGGATGTTCTGCGCCCGGCCCATAACGTTCTTGCATATACATGCGCGTAATCGCCGTCACTGGCGGCTCCGCGACCGGTAGGTCTTTGATAACATGGCGGCGGCGTTCTTCAGGGGTTTGTTGTGGGGTTAGATGAATGCCAATCAAACCGAGATAGCGTTCTAGGCGTGCGTATGCGCGTGTTATTGGGCTTAGGCCTTTCATACCACGCCATTCCCACCACCACCACAGAAATATGATGATGCCAATGATAAGCACGACTGCAAGCAATGCCAACAATGCTAGACCAATCGCTGGGAGAATGACGGATAATGGGTTGTCGGTGCGCTGCGGTGTAATCGGTGGTGGTTGTGTCGGGACGATGACCGGCGTTGCTGTTGGCGTTGGCGAGGGCGTGAATGTCGGTGTAGCCGCCTCTTGATTGTTTTGTTGTTGTTCCGGTAACGGCGTGGGTTGTACTTGTGTTGGCGTCGGCGATGGCGTCAGCGTTGCTGTTGGCGTTGGTGAGGCAATCGGTGTCCCCTGTTGTTGTGGCGGTGCGTCTGTATCGCCTGTGCGATTCAATGGCGCTTGTGCCGCAGTCGGTTCAAATTCGATCCATCCATAACCGGGGAAGTATACTTCAACCCATGTGTGAGCGTCGCGTTCTTCAACGACGAATTGTTGCACATTCGGATCCCAATTGCCTTGTGCAAAGCCGGCGGCCATCCGCGATGGAATACCCATCGAGCGCAACATGGCGATCATCGATGTGGCATAATAATTACAATATCCTTGTTGTAAGTCGAACAAGACCCAATCCACTGGGTCACGGTCACGCGGCGGTTGTGGAATTTGTTCGTTGTATTCGATATTGGTGCGCAGCCACCGCTCAATCGCTTTGGCCTTGTCATAGACGGTGACGGCACCGGCTTCATCCACAATTTGTTGGCCAAGTTGAATCGTGCGTTGTGTGATTGATGGCGAAACTTGTAGATAAGTTTGCGTCACCCAAGCGGGATAATTCGTATCGGCAGCGCGTAATTGATCGGCAGTTGCATTGCTCACTAAGCTCGTCGTCGTATATTTTTCACCACGTCTGATGACTTCCATCGGGCGGATGACGGAGACATTCATCTCGTCGCTTTCACCTGCATAGCGTAAATCTGTTCGTGTCGCGAGATCGACGCTCAGGGGTTGTGGTGCCGTGTAAACCAGCCGAGACGCATTCAAGAGGATGGTGAATTCTTGTTGTATCGGTACTCGTGCGCCGGGCAAATATTGTGGATGGATGATTTCGAGTGGCGCCTCCGGGTCACTCAAGCGCGTATCTGCTGCTGGACTCCAGCGCCCGTTCTCATAGGTGTCGAAGACTCGTGAGCGCCAGTAATATCGCCTGCCTTGTGGCGCATCGATTGTCATGACGACTTGCTCACCGAGTTGAATCGCGCCGCCGAGTTGCAACGAGTCTGCGCCATAATAGTCGGCGGTCGTTGGGCCGCGTGCATCCACGGTTGTGAACAGACGACTCCATGTTTCGCCGAGTCGCGTGAGCGGGTCATTTTGCAAAAATTCCTGAAAACGGTCGAGCCGGTCTTGCAAATCACCCGACGGCGCACCCCACGCAATCAACAACGCGACAAGCGCGAGCGCTGCCCCCATGCGCATGAATTGTCGGCGCAGTTTAAGCGGTGTTCGGATACCGTTGACATACCAGTTCCATTGTCGTGCTTCGAGATGTGACCGCGCTACCAACATCAACGCCATGAATAGGAACACAATCAAATAGATGTCGAGGTTTGCATTCCCTGTGTAATAGATGCTGTTTGTCACCAGAATGAGTCCCGGTGGCAAAACCACACGCCAAATGCGATCAACACGGAAGACATGCCACGTACTGTTGTACCCCAAATACCACGCCAGCAACGCAACCAGCAATGTGAAGATCAAATCTTCGGTGTTGACACCGCTGCCTGTGGCTGCGATGACCCAGTCGCGTACTTTAGTGAAGAGACTCGAAAAACCGTTGAAAATGCCGCCCGGTTCGTTGATGGCAGCGACAACGATGATGAAGCCAAAGCCGTATCCACTACTGATGATGAGTGCCAACAATTCGTTGAGACCACTGCGTGCCAATAAAAAACCGAGTAATGTGCTGACCGTTAGCACCGGGACGACCGTCCTCAACGCGACCGGCCAACCAGTGACTTGTAACGCCAACACGGGCATCATCAGCATGGCATAAACGACAAGCAGCGATGTCAATTCGCCCGATACGAACAAATTGCGCCAGTAATTGATGAATCGTTGTGAGCGGGGTTGTCGTTTTTTGCGTCGTCGTCTTTCTTGCACGAGGGTTGTCATACGTTAAACCTATTGATTGAGCAGAAATATTGACAAGCCAGTTAAAAATATGCGATTGCCACAACAGACAATCACGAAATCATTGTAGCACGATGTGATTTGACGGCAACCGACGCTTCCCCAACGTTCATAAGCGCTTAATCCGGCACAGATTATACTCTCCCAGTTAGGATAATTGTCGATTATAATACTCTCTCCGGGTTGACCGGGTGATCGCGCTTCGGCAGCGACCGAAGTGAGGAAAGTCCGCGCTCCACAGGGGACGATGCCGGCTAACGGCCGGGCGGGGTAACCCGACGGCAAGTGCAACAGAAAGCAGACCGCCTCGCGCTGCGCGGGGTAAGGGTGAAACGGTGGTGTAAGGGACCACCGGCACGAACAGTAATGTTCGTGGCCGGGCAAACCCCATCGGGAGCAAGGCCAAGCAGGTGCATTGGAGCGCCCCGTTCCGCAAAAAGCACCGGGTGAGCTGCTCGACCCGTAGAGTAATCTGCGGGCTAGATAGATGATCGCCACCTCAGCAATGAGGGACAGAACGCGGCTTATAGGTCAACCCGGATTTTGTTTTGTCTCAAGTGTCAATTGCCGCCATTGCTGCGGCAGGGGGTTGGCGATGGCGATGGTGAGCGCTGTTGAACCATCAAGAACGCCAAGATATTGAGAAAATATCTCTGCGTCTTTGCGTTGAATCGTTTCGTGTTTATTTTGCAAAATCGGTTCATTGCCTTAAACAACACTGACGTTACTCTATCAAACGGTGCATGTCGTCTTTGAGATGCGCGTAAATATTGCGGAAGATGTCGCGGCGTTGTGCATACAGCGCGGTTGTGGCGCTGTCGGGTTCAATCTGCATCGTTGTTTCGGGCAAGCGGCCGCACGCATCGTCAACATCTGTGTATACGCCGCATCCCACACCGGCTAGCAGCGCTGCGCCGACTGTCGCGTGGTCAGCACCGGCGGCGATATGAAGTGTCGTGTTGTACACATCCGCCTGAATTTGCCGCCACACATCTGATTGCGTCGCGCCGCCCGACGCAATCACACGATGGATCGACGTATCACCAAGACTATTGACGAGCGATAGACATTCGGCCATCGCGAAGGTGACACCCTCCATGACCGCGCGTGCCAGATGACCGGCTTCATGATGCAAACGCAAGCCGACGAATGTTCCGCTTGCGAGTGGATCCATCAACGGCGTGCGTTCACCAGAGAGATACGGTAGAAAGATCAATCCTTCTGCACCGGGCGGTACATCGCTTGCAATTTGCGATATGTGCGCATAAGCATCATCACGCGCGGCGAAGCCGAGTAAATCACGCAACCAGCGCAGCGAGAGACCCGCCGACAGAATCGCACCGAGCGCATACCATCGTTGTGGCACCGCATGATTAAAGACATGCAAGCGCATCGCTCGGTCAACGTGCGGTTGTGGCATCGGATGGATGACTTGACCGCCTGTGCCGATGATCGTGAGTGCGGTGCCCGGTTGATAGACACCGTGCCCCAACATCTGCGCGGGTTGGTCGGCGCTGCCTGCGATGACGGGTATACCAGCCGGGAGATTGAGCGCTTCAGCAGCAGCGGCAGTTAATGGCCCAGCCACATCGACCGAGTGGATGATTGCGGGGAGATAGCGGTCTTCGAGTCCGCACCATGCGATCAATTGTGCAGACCAGACGCCGTGCTCAATATCGAATAACCACGTCGCTGCGGCATCACTTGGTTCGGTCGCGAGTTCGCCCGTCATTTGCAAGCGGACGTAATCTTTTGGCAACAAGACAGTCGTTGTTTTGTGTATCGTTTCCGATTCATGTTCGTGGAGCCACTTAAGCGTTGCCGCCATGAAGCCCGCCGCCGGTGGTCCCGGCGCATGACGCGCTAAATCTTCCGGCGAAACCTGCGCAAGAATGTGCTCGACTTGCGCACTGCTTCGCGCATCTGCCCAGATGATAGCCGGGCGAATCGGTTTAGCCGCGCTATCAAGACAAACGAAACCGTGCATTTGCCCGGAAAGCCCAATGCCCGCGATTGCACTTGTGTCGATGTTGGCCTGTTCAATCACCTGACGAATGGTGTGAATCGTCGCTCGCCACCAATCATCCGGGTTTTGTTCGGCATAGCCCGCTTGCGGTTTATGAATCGGATATTCTTGTGCCGCATTCGCCAATGGAAGCATATCTTCTGCTTTGACGAGGGTTGCCTTCACACTTGATGTGCCAATATCAATACCGAGTAAGTACGTCATGATACGCGCTACTGCCGTTCAACGTTGGCATACTCGTGCGGCGCGAAGAAGACGAGAATTTGCAAATCTTCCATGATAGTGTGAAAGCGATGCTCAACATGCGCCGCGACATAGACGATTGACCCCGCCTGAACAGAACGGTCTTCGTCGGCGACACGGATTGTCGCCTTGCCCTTGACGATGTAATAAACTTCATCTTCAGTGTGTGGTTGTTGCTTGTCTTCGCCACCGGCGGGCAGCACATACAAACCCATACTCATCGACGGCACACGCAAAAATTCAAGATAGGGCGAGTCGCCTTCGGCTTGCTGTGCGACGATGGCCGAGAGTTCAAAAGCGTCCATGAAAAGTTTCTCCTTATTTTGCGTTGGGGGCAGGCAAGCCTCGCTGGCGCGAAGCATCTATAGCGCGTTTTCTAATCTTAAGAGTAACTTTTTACTCTCGACCCCGCCGCCGCCGCTATATCCACCGAGTTGACCATTGCTCGCCACGACGCGATGACAGGGGACAACAATCGGCACAGGGTTGCGTCCTAACGCTTGCCCGACAGCGCGACTCGCTTTGGGCTTGCCAATCGCTTTGGCGACCTGCCCATACGTCCACATAGTGCCTGCTGGAATGGTTTGTGTCGTCCGCAAGACATGATATTGAAATGTCGTGACTCTGCTCAGGTCAAGGGGCAGGTCGAAGGCGGTGCGTTTTCCGGCGAAGTAATCTTCGAGTTGCCCGGCGATTTTCTTCGTATCTTTCGAGTCGCGTTCGGTTCGCGCCATTGGATCGATATGTTGCAGGAAATGTTCTTCGGCGACAGCGAAATCGAGATTGCACAACCCTTCGTCGGTGAGCGCGATATAAAGCGCACCCAGTGGCGAGGCAATGACATCCCAACGGATAAGCGGTGCAGTTTTTGTGAACCACTGCCACACGACTTCACGCGATTTGCTGGTTTGTTTCGCTGACGGTGCCGTCATTTTGTTCAATTGTTGTTTGAGTTGGTCTTCATTCATAGCCCATATCCTCATTCGGCCTCAATTTCCCGTCGGAGACGTTTCAGCGCTTGATACACATTTGCCCGTGCGCTCTCTTGTGAACAGCCGAGCGCTTCTGCGATTTCTGCATAATCCAATTCATGTACATAACGCATCACGAGCGCCATCCGTTGTTTAGCCGGGAGCATGACGATACGTCGCTCCACATGTTGCAAAAATTCTTGATCGCTAATCCGCTCATCAATCGCCTGCACCGTGTTGTGCGCCAAGTTGTCATCAAGTGGTGTATAGCGCACGGAGTCGCGTTGTTGTTGTTTTAAGCGGCTCATGGCACAATTGGTCGCGATTTTGTACAACCACGCCCGATAATTGCTGTTGGCACGCAAACGGTTGTATGCTCGGTACGCTTTGAGAAAAACATCTTGTGTCAAATCTTGCGCGACAAGTTCATAATCATCATAACCGGCGCTGTACATCATGCGCCACAGATAACTGTAGATTTCGTCGTGATGATGTTCAATCAACGTTTCAAAGCGTACAGGTTGTTGGGTCATGATGAGTCCATTTTTGAATTCGAGTGTGATTATCACTCATATAACTGCGTGGGACGATCTTTGTGAAAAACAAAATCCCTCGCCGTGATCTGCGACGAGGGCGATACAATATACAATATGGCGCGGCTTCGTATCGTTCAATCTTCTTTTTTCGGCTGCACACCATTTTGTTGGACGACATGCGTCAGCTCATGGGCGAGCAATTCTTGGCCGCTTGAGCTGTCGGGGTTATACTCGCCTTGCTTGAAGAAGATGTCTTGCCCGGTGGTGAAGGCCCGCGCCTGCAACGATTGATTGAGCGCGTCGGCCTCAGAGTCTTGATGCACTCTGACTCCGCTGAAGTCGCTGCCGAAGGCGCTTTCCATGGGCGCACGGACATTATCTGGCAATGATTGCCCGCCGCCTCTCGCCCGTTGAATCGAGTCTTCGATGTCGCCCGATACATCCATACCATCTGGGTCACGCTGAATCACATCGCGTTTGAGCATCAGCTCGTCTTCGTCATCTTGCCGTTGGACGACCTCTCGCTTGAGCATCAGCTCGTCTTCATCAGCTTGCCGTTGCACAGGATGATTGACCTGCTGGATGACCTGACTCGCAACAGTATCAGCTTCTTGTTCGTATTTGTCGCCCGCCGGTGTGACTGTCATTTTCGCTTGTATCGGCATTGCCGGTGTGCTGGTCGTTGATGCTGCTTCAAGCAAACGCTGCACATATTGGTTGCCGTGCGATTGTTGTAATGCACGCAACACATCGGGCGTTAAAGTCTGCGGAGTCGGGTTTTCGATGGCTCGCATAATCATCGCCGGTGCGACCGGTTGCTGTGTCAGTTGTGGTTGGGGGGTCTCGGCTTGTGGTTTTATTCCTGATTGTAGCATGTGTTGTGTGTCTTGCTCAAAACGCGGCCTGTGAACAGACATAATCCCACCTCTTGAAATACACATTGCTGTTGTTGCTCATTATAAACACAAAGTGTGTTATTCACAAAATCAATTCGACCAAAACATGGCGCACGGGTCTCGAATTGCTTATCATTGAAGCAGCGTGTTGATGGAAACGATTGGCAAACGATGCAATATTACACATCATCTTTGCAACATATTCTCGCAGAGCTTGAGCGCGTTGACCTCATGCTGCGGGTGCGAATATGGTATGCGCGACAAGTCAAGCAAAGCAGTGACCCATTCGCTGGATTGTATTTGTCGGACGAAGCGGTCGATGCGTTGTTAGCGCGGCCGTTGGGCGCACCGTTTTGGTCAACTGCGCCGACACCGCTTTCATTGACTGAGGCCGACACCGCATTGCAGCAAATCGGCGAGACGATTGCGCAATTCAAACAGGCGAGCCTTGCGAATGGAGTCAAGCTGCGTTTAGAGATATTGCGTCATTTGTTTGCTCTCTCGCCGTTGGACATGGATGTATTGTTGATTGTGCTAGCTCCTGAATTGGATGTGCGTTATGGGCAACTGTATGCCTATCTGCAAGATGACGTCACCCGCAAGCATCCCTCGGTTGATTTGATCCTCAATCTGATATGTACGTCATTTGAAGACAAACTCGCGGGGCGCTCCCGCTTTGAATATCCTGCGTCATTAGTGAAGCATCGTTTGATTCAACTATTCGATTCGTCATCGCCACAACCACCGACATTGCTGAGTCAGTTTGTTCGTCTCGACCGGCGTATCGCGAGTTATTTGCTCGATTCCGATGAGATAGACAACACATTGTCCGAAACCATCACATATCGCCAACCGGAAGTGCAATTGAGCGATGTGGTCTTGCCCGATGATTTGCGCGAACGTTTGCAGGGGATGTTGTGGACGCAGAGCAAAATTCACGATAGGCGCAGCATCTTTTATTTTCAGGGTGATTATGGCGTTGGCAAGCGCACGACGGCTGAAGCGCTCTGTCATGACATTGCGATGGGCATGGTGATGCTTGATGGCAGGGCATTGTCGCAGTTGCCGAAGCCGGACTTCACGATGACGTTGCGACTCGTGCTGCGCGAAGCGCTGTTGCAAGAGGCAGCGCTTTACTGGCAAGATTTTGATCTGTTGTTTGAAGATGAACATCGGCATTTGTTGGATTCTGCACTCAAGGGACTCGCGCAGCATCCGGGATTGATCTTTCTCGCTGGGAATACGGTGTGGGAGCCGTCCGATGTGTTTGAGCAGCGACTCTTTGTGCGTATTGAGTTTGCGCGTCCTGAAGTTGTTGAGCGCGTGCGCTTTTGGCAGATGCAGCTCAACGATAGTCATATAGCGAAAGATATTGATCTTTTTGCATTGGCGACGAAATTTCGCTTCACGCCCGGTCAGATTCGTGATGCCGTCGCCACTGCCCGCAGCATCGCCCTGACCCGTGACCCGCAGACGAATCGAATCACCGAGCGTGATTTATACGCTGCGAGTCGGCTGCAATCGAATCGCAACCTGAGCACATTAGCGCGGAAAATCACACCACATTATCAATGGGACGACATCATCTTACCGGATGAGCAATTGCAACAATTGCTAGAAATTCACAATCATGTCCATTATCGGGCGGTTGTCTATCAAGAATGGGGCTTCGACAGCAAGCTGTCGCTCGGTAAAGGCCTCAATGTGATTTTCTTCGGCGCGTCGGGCACGGGCAAGACGATGGCCGCCGAGATTATCGCCGGAGCCTTGGGGCTGGATTTATACAAAATCGATCTTTCGACGATGGTTAGCAAATACATCGGCGAGACGGAGAAGAATCTCGCCCGCATTTTCAAAGAAGCTGAGACGAGCAACGCGATTTTGTTTTTCGACGAGGCCGATGCGCTATTCGGCAAACGCAGCGAAGTTCAAGATTCGCACGACCGTTATGCCAATATTCAAGTCAGCTATTTGCTACAACGTATGGAAGAATATGACGGCGTGGTGATTTTGACGACGAATCTGCGCAAAAATATGGACGAGGCCTTTGTCCGGCGGATGCACTTCATCGTTGATTTTCCGTTCCCAAATGCGTATTATCGTCGTCAAATTTGGGAGCGGGTTTGGCCGAGTGAAACACCCCTCGCGAAAGATGTTGATCTCGACTTCATGGCACGCCGCTTTGAAATCGCCGGGGGCAACATCCGCAATATTGCGTTGGCCGCCGCCTTTCTCGCCGCCGATGATGGCCGGGTTGTGCAAATGCAACATCTGATTCGGGCGACTCGTCGCGAATATCAAAAGATGGGTAAAGTCATGGTGGAGGCGACCTTCGGCGAGTATGACCATCTGACATGATTGAGTAAATTGTATACCTAATCAGTTGACGAGGGTTAGTTCCCGTTGTTATAATAACTTCCATAATGGTAGTAATGCACGCTGCCGAAACTATTTCACCTATCAATTTAGTTTTTTGGAGTAGAATCTCTATGAAACGTTTGACCGCTTTTGTATTTATTTTTGCCTTGCTGATGCTCGTTTCCGTCGCTGCGGCGCAGGAAGTCGCCCCCGTGCCAGACACGGCTTTTGGCCCCCCGATTGATCCTGAAAAAGGATATTTTGTTGAAGAGATTAACGATGGCGTTTATTGGATCACAGAAGGCACCTATCAGGTGATGTTCGCTGTCACCGGCGAGGGTGTGATCGTTGTCGATGCCCCGCCGACAATTGGCGATCTCGTGCTTGCGGCGATTGCCGAAGTCACCGACGAACCGATCACACACGTCATCTACAGTCATTCACATGGCGATCACATCGGCGCGGCATTCCTGTATCCTGAAGATGCGACCATCATCGCGCACGAGGACACTGCCGAACAATTGGCGCGTTTCGGCGACGAAAATCGCCCGATGCCCGATATGACGTTCGACGATCAAATGACGCTCGAAGTGGGTGACAAAACCCTTGAATTGATCTATCCCGGCCCGAATCACGAACCTGGCAACATCATTGTCTATGCGCCCGATCAAGGCGTGGTGATGTTTGTCGATGTAATCTTCCCTGGTTGGTCGCCCTTCCAACAACTGGCATTGGCCGAAGATGTGCCCGGTTACATCGCTGCGCATGATGCTGTGCTTGATCTCGATTGGGACACCTTCATCGGCGGTCATCTGACTCGTCTCGGCACTCGCGAAGACGTTGAATTGCAACGACAATACATCCTCGATATTCAGGCGGCAGCGGCGGATGCGCTGGCGACGACCGACTTCTTCGCGATTGCGGGCGAGACCGGCTTCGAGAATCAATGGCTGCTGTTCAACACTTATCTCGGTGCTGTTGCGCAAAATTGCGCTGCCGCTGTTGTCCCCAATTATGTTGATGTGTTGGCTGCTGCTGATCTGAACACCGAATCGCATTGTTGGGCGATGATGGAAAGCCTGCGTATCGACTTCAACAATCTGTTCGTGACGATCACCAGTGAAGAGTAGTATTTCGATAACATTTTCGCCGGCAAAAAATAGATGCCCTCGACAATTTGTCGAGGGTCTTTTGATTTTGTAACCCGACATTCATTGGCATAATCTCTGAAATCGCTTATAGTAATACAGTAAGTTCATACTCTTTTAATTTACTTGCGTTGAAAATTGTTCTTTTAATGTTGCGCTTGATCTGGCGCAGTCTGAGTGAAATATGATTGCTGATCTTGACCGAACATTAGAAGTGTTACTCAGGCAGAATTTGCCCAATGGCCTTGCCGATCAGGTGACGATCAGCTTTGCGCCGCCCGATGGTGACTTCCCGCCACAGTCCGTCAGCCTCCCCGCAATCGATTTGTTTCTCTACGACATCCGTGAAAATCGCGAATTACGACAAAATGAACGCGCCGTCAGTCGTGGGAATGGGGCGGCGACGTTGGCCCGTGCGCCGGTACGAGTGGATTGCTCGTACCTCATCACGGCATGGGCGAGTGATAGCGCCCCCAATCCGCCAGAAGATGAGCATCAATTGCTCGGCTTCGCCATGATGATTTTGTTGGGCTATGCCACACTGCCTGAAGAAACTTTGCAGGGCAGTCTCGTCGGGCAAACGCCTGTCACACGAGCGACGGCATTGCATCCCGGTCATCTGCAAAGTCTCGGTGAATTCTGGCAGGCGCTCGGCGGCAAACCAAAGGCTGCACTCAATTACACCGTGACCATCAGTGTTGAACCCTTCGCCGCCTACGAAGCGCCTGTTGTACGACAACGCATCCTAGGTGGTATGCCCGATATTGAGATTGATGGATCATAACATGGCCGAACTCGACCTACGCATACGCACGGCGTCTCTTGGTGGCTTCGTCAGCGATGCCGAAAGCGAGTTGCCGATTGTTGGCGCGAAGATCGACATTGTTGCTGGCCCCGAAGAATTTGAATTGAAGCGACGTATCAAGCGGCAAGGCGTTTCGGAATGGGAATGGAAACACCGCAAAGAACGGATTGATCGCACACAATCGCGCAAAGATGGCAGTTATTATTTTGCCAATCTGCCGCCGGGACAGTATCATTTGCGATGTGTGGCTCAAAAGCGAGAATTTCATTATGAAGTTGCCGAAGCCGAAGGGGTTATTGTGTCCCCTATCCCAGAAGATATTGCACCGATGACGAATTTTGTTTTGACGCCGGTCAAGCCAGAGTAAAAATTGCCTGAACAGCCGAAGCGGTTGTTTCGTTTTTCAACAATGTCAAATCATGCTTAGAGAAGGAGCGAAAGATGACGTATTTATCTCCCGGTGTTTATGTTGAGGAAAAGCCGTCGGCCGTTCAGTCGATTGCCAGCAATGGCACCAGCACGGCGGGTTTTATCGGCATGATCGGCGATACAATACAAATTCCGGTCGCTAGTGAGGATTATGATCCAGCGAAAGATTATACACTCGCCGCCGCCGACGCAGACATCAAGCCGCAATCGGTAATCGATGCCGAGCAGCGTGTCACCGATCTTCAGCAACAATTGAGTGGCGCCAGCGAAGAAAATATCGATGCCTTACAAGCCGAACTCGCTGATGCACAAGAGGCCTTGGCGCGAGCGCGGGCAGAGGCCGCCTCGCGTGCCGGTGCTGAAAATTTGCCCTACGTTCTCGAAGATTTCACCTTGTTGGCCGAACCCGGCGAAGTCATTATGTGTACCAACTTCAGCGACTTCACCAAATATTTCGGCTCATTCTCGACCGATCCCAACCACAATAATCTCGCCCATGCGGTATATGGTTTCTTCCTCAATGGCGGGACGATTTGCTTTGTCGTGCGTGTCCGCGACGAGAATGGTCTCGACACTGCGCTCAAACGCTTTGAAGCAATTGACGAAATCGCGATTGTGGCTGCGCCCGGCCTAGCCAATCGCAATGTGTGGGGCAAGGTCGTCGCGCATTGTGCCAACATGAAAGACCGCTTTGCGGTTCTCGACACGGCTGAAGCGCCCGCCGAAACGGAAGAAGGCGACCTACAACCACAAGAGCTGACCGTCGATAATCCAAACGAAGTCATCCCCGAATATACCAAACACGGTGCGGTTTATTTCCCGTGGCTGCAAGTGGTTGACCCGGCGAGTCGTGTGATGGATCCGAAGAATAAACTCGGCTCAGGTGGGCGCATTTATATTCCGCCAAGCGGACACATCGCTGGTATTTATGCACGCACCGATACCGAACGCGGTGTGCATAAAGCACCGGCCAATACCCCGGTGCGCGGTACGGTCGGTCTGCGTTATAAAATTAGCAAAGCGCAGCAAGACATCCTCAACCCGATTGGCATCAATTGTATCCGTGTGATTAACGGTGCAACGAAAGTGTGGGGCGCACGCACTATCGGCGGCGACAGCAATGGCGAATGGCGCTATGTCAATGTGCGCCGTACTTTCATCAACATCATGGAAGACATCGACGAGGGCACTCAGTGGGTCGTCTTTGAACCGAACACGCCCGACTTGTGGGACAAGATTGTGATGAATGTTAGCGCCTATCTCACCGGGCGTTGGCGGCAGGGCGCGTTGTTCGGGACATCGCCGGAACAAGCATTTTTCGTCAAATGCGACTTCGAGACCAATCCACCGGCCGACCGCGAAAATGGCATCGTGCGCACGATTGTCGGCGTCGCGATTGTCCGCCCGGCAGAATTTGTCGTCTTTGAAATCAGCCAGATGGCGCAGCAAGGTGGCTAATGCTGCGTGAAGTCTAGCGAGGTTGGTTGATGTCTGTCTGGCGTTATCGGACGCCCGGTGTTTATCGCGAAGATTTCTTCCCGGCAGCACCGGACGAACTGCATACGGGCGTGCCCGTTTTTCTTGGATTCGTTCGCGCTGATGCGCCGCCGGAGATGTTCCGCACGCCGCGTTTGATCTCGCATTGGAGTCAATTCGGCGTTGAATTTGCCGATCAACCGGAGCACGGTTATCTGGCGCGTGCGGTGCAAGGTTTCTTCCGTAATGGTGGCGAATTTTGCTATGTGATGCCATTGCGCACGGCGACTCC
>RFIA01000321.1 GCA_003695675.1 Chloroflexota bacterium | reverse complement strand
TTCCCAATCGTAGAACAAGGCATTCTCTGGGTACGATTCGCCGCTATAAAAACTGATTTGTGTGTTGAGCTTCACCTTTGGTGTCAAATGCGTCGTGAACGTGACGCCGAATCGAGTCGAGGCGGGGAGTAATGCCAGCAAGCCCTCAATAAAAGTCACTCGTGTGCTGAGGTCTGCCGGGGCATTCTGAATGACAATTTGCTGTCCCTGTACCAACGCAGACAGCAGCTTCATGATGGTGTTGGTTTGATTGCCCGTGTAGGTCATCAAGCTGAGGATCGCATCAATTTGTTGCTCGTCGGACGGCGCCCCAGCTTGTGGCAACAATCGTGGCGGGAGCGTGTCGCCCAAGCGATCATAAACCGGCATCGCCGGTTCGACGAGCGTCTGCATCGCCGTCAGATTGCCGCTTAAGCCGCGCAAGACATCGGTCGGCATGATGATGATATGTAACATGCTCTGTCCGGCTTCGCCGGTTTGTGCTTGCGCCATGAAAAACGGCACTTTGCTGCCACGAATCAAGGCCCACGCACCGCTCGGATTGTAAGGCATCGCAGGTAAGGCAGCGGCTTGCAACGCTTCCTCGACTTGTTCATCTTTGATGCCAGCCGACCGCGCCAGCAAACGGGCGTCTCCCTCCGCTTGATTATTGCGCACAAATTGCCCGTAATAAAAATGTTCCAGTGCATATTTTGCAACAGCCACGATGTAATCCCTCAATTATGTAAGTGAGTTCATTGCTAGTTTGAGTGATATTGAAGTCAACAAGCGTCTATGCGTTCCCACAGGATTCCCAAGCCATATCATCAGCTCTTGTTTGATGATATGCGAAAATCCACACGTTTTGCATAAACGGTGGTGATGAAGCGCAGGCAAAACTCAAATCATGTTGGAATTTTCCTGACTAGCAATCAAAGTATAAGCACGTAAAGAGATGGTGGATGCGTGGGTGCGTCTTATATCTCACATTCTATTGTAAAGAGGTTCGTGGCAAATTGCACGTTTTTTTAGTAGGAAAAAGGTGTCGCCAGTCAACATCAATCGTATGGGGCGCTATTTTGTGTCCCCCCAACCGCCACCGCCGGGAGTTTCGATAATCACGCGGTCGCCGGGATGCAGTGTGGTCGTATGTTTGCCGCCGACATTCTCCTGCGTGCCATCTGCGCGGATGATGCAATTCACGCCGAGTTGACCGGGTTCGCCGCCTTGCAAACCGGGCGGGGGAATCACACGCCGTTCGCTGTTAATCGTCATCGTGCCCGATGTGAGGAATTCGTACTCACGGACGATGCCGTCGCCGCCGCGATGTTTGCCTGCGCCCCCGGAACCGTCGCGCAGCGCATAAGTCAACACACGCAACGGCAAGGTATACTCAAGCGCCTCGACCGGCGTATTGAGTGTGTTCGTCATGTGGCTTTGCCGCCCACTGATGCCGTCGCCGTTTGGCCCCGCGCCATGCCCACCGCCAATCGTCTCATAATAGACAAATGCTTGCCCATTACGATGGGCGCCGAATGTGAAATTGTTCATCGTGCCTTGACTCGCTGCCGTGATGCGGTCGGGGAGCGCTTGAGCTAATGCCGCCAACACCGTATCGGTCACTCGTTGCCCCGTCTCGGTGTTGGCAACGGCGACCGCCGCCGGAAATACCGGATTGAGTACACTGTTCGGCGGCGTGGTGACCGTCACGGGTTGGAAGCAGCCGTGATTGACCGGCACATCATCTTCGGCGAGCAAACGGACACAATACCATGTCGCCGACTTGACAATCGCTTCGACGGCGTTGACATTCCCCGCAACTTGTGGCGCACTGCCCGTGAAGTCAACGTGCATCTTCGCGCCATCAATCGTAATCGTCGCCCGAATAGGAATGCGAAACTCGGTTTGTCCGTCGCCTTCGAGCGCATCTTCATACGTGTAGACGCCATCGGGAATATCGCGGATGACGGCTTCCGTCATGCGGCGCGAGTAATCCATCAGCGCGTCGGCATGTTCGGTGACTCGCGCCGCGCCATGCTGCGCGACCATCGCCTGTAAACGCTGCTCGCCGACACGATGCGAGGCCAACTGCGCTTCAAGATCGCCGAGACGTTCTTCGGGAGCGCGGCTGTTGGCTGTGATGAGTGTCAATACCGCGTCGTTACGCACTCCCGCATCGCGCAATTTAATCGGCGGGATGATGACACCCTCTTGATACAATTCCGTGCTCAATGGCAGCGAACCCGGCGACATACCGCCGACATCGGCGTGATGTGCCCGGCTCGCGACGAAAAACGCCAACGCATCATCAAGGAACACCGGCGACACCATCGTCACATCCGGCAGATGCGTGCCGCCATGATAGGGGTCATTGAGGATGATGACATCGCCCGGCGCAAAGGTCTCAAATTCTTTAAGCGCATAAGCAACTGAAGCGGGCATACTGCCAAGATGTACGGGGATGTGCGCGGCTTGCGCGACCATCCGCGCCTGTGCATCGAAGACGGCGCAGCTAAAATCAAGCCGCTCGCGAATATTCGGGCTGAAACTCGCTCGTCGCAGCGTGACGCCCATCTCTTCGGCGACAGACGCAAATAAATTTTTGAAGACTTCGAGGCTGATGGCATCGACAGGCATAGGCTCATTCTCCAAGAGATGTCAATGTGGTGCGAGGTGATAATTTCGTTGTGGGAAAAGCGCGGCGGGCTTTGCGCGTGCCCGGCTGAGAC
>RFIA01000320.1 GCA_003695675.1 Chloroflexota bacterium | reverse complement strand
GTACCAAGGAGGTAATGTGTTCGCGTGATACAAGAACTGGTAAATCGAGCCGACCAACGTGGTTATTTAACTTTTGATGATGTTCTTGATGTGCTAGATGAAGATGGAGATGACGACAACCTACTCGAAACATTATTATATGAATTAGATGAATTAGGCATTGAACTGCGCCAAGAAAGCCTTCCCCCAGCAAATATCCACCATCTCAATGATGACGATGATGAATTCGCTGCCGAGGAACTGACGCAAGACCCCACCATCGGCGACATCAATGCAGTCCCGGCTGACGACCCCGTCGGCCTCTACTTCCGCCAGATGGCGCAAGAACCCCTCCTCACCGCACAAGATGAGATTGACCTCGCAAAACGTATTGAAATCGGCAGGCAGGCGACCGAAAGTTTGCAACGATCAGACATCCGCGAAACTTATGGCGACGCATGGGTCCAACATATCGAACGCCTCGCCGAAGAAGGCCAAGCGGCCCGCGAACATCTCGGTCGTGCCAACACGCGCCTCGTCGTCAGCATCGCCAAACGCTACATGAGTCAAGGACTGCCCTTCCCCGATTTGATCCAAGAAGGCAACGTCGGTTTGATGCGTGCTGTCGATAAATACGATTATCGTCGTGGCAACCGCTTCAGCACGTATGCCACATGGTGGATACGGCAAGCCATCACACGGGCACTCGCCCAGAAGACGCGCACGATTCGCATCCCTTTGCACATGACCGAACGCATCCGGCAGATGTATCGTGTGGCGCAGACGCTAGAGCAAACACTCGGTAGGCGGGCGACGCCGGAAGAAATTGCCGAACACATGGGGCTGCCGGTAGAAAGTGTGCGTGCGATGATGGACGCCAGCCAACACGCCATCGCGCTTGAAAGACCGGTCGGTGAAGATGGTGACAGCGAATTCGGCGACTTCATCGAAGATCAAGAATCGCCAAGTCCGGTTGATATCGCGACGCAAAATCTGTTGCAAGAAACGATAGAAGAAGTCTTGAGCGAACTCACACCGCGTCAAAGCCATATCTTGCGCTTACGATTTGGTCTCGGCGGCGGCGAACCCCACACCCTCGAAGAAATTGCGAATAAATTTGGCCTCAGTCGCGAGCGCATTCGCCAGCTTGAGAAAGAGGCGCTGCGTCGCTTGCGGCATCCACGACTGGCGCACAATCTGCGCGATTATTTGGGGTAAAGAGATTTTTGGAAATTGAATAACTTTATGATGAGCCGGGGCGTTCACCCGGCTCAATTTTATGATTGCCTTGTGCAAGGCTTAAGACGCTCAAAATAAAAGACACAGCTATAATTTGCTTATGTTCACCAGCATTCATCACATCGCACACGAGAAAAAATTAAAGTGGGCGCTCTACAATGGCGCGATCATATTGGCATTTTCACTTGTGTTGGTGCTGGTCGCGTTACAAGATGCCCAAAATGGCGCTTTGGACTTCGCCCACATCGGTACGATATTTTCTGAACAAGATGCCAATGGCACAAAAGGATATGATGGGCAATTCGTCTATTATATCGCCCGCGATGGCGCCGCGGCGGTACCCCTCATCGACGGCCCGTCGCTGCGTTATCAACGCATCCTCTATCCCATCTTGGGGCACGTCGTCTCGTTCGGACAGGCCGCGATAGTGCCGTGGGCATTGATCGCGATCAATGTCATCGCACATAGCACAACCACCGCGTTGATAACCTACAGCCTCATCAAACTCAACGCGCCAACGTGGGGGGGCTTAATCTATGGATTTTGGTTTGGCGCATTGACGGCGGTGTTGTTCGACCTCAACGAACCCTTGACCTTTGCGCTAGCGATGGGCGCCGTCATCGCCTACCAACATGGACGCTTGCGGATCACAATCGTTTTGTTGATATTAGCGACACTTGCCAAAGAATTGGCACTGCTCATCGCGGCGGGTCTCGCGCTTCACGCCTTTGTAGCGGGCAAGCGGCATTGGGCTGTGTTGATCGCAGGCGGCCCAGCGTTGATGTTCTTCAGTTGGTGGGGGGTGATGCGGGTGTGGTTTGGCACCTTGCCGACACGGTATCCGGCGGCACGATTTCAAGTGATTCCTTTCGGCGGCCTCGCCTTTGAAGATAACCCCATCGAATTGTTTCTCCTCGCGGCATGGCTTATCTTGCCGACGATTGTGTTATCGGTTGTCGGCATCCGCTATTTATATACACGGCGACAACTGCCCCTCAGCCTCGCCTTGTTGATACCGGCAACGGGTTTTATCATGATTATGCCCGGTGTCGTGTGGGAAGACCCGGTCGCGGCATATCGCATCAGCATACCAATCATCATCACCGGCCTGTTGTTCGTCGGGCAGTGTCATCCCAAAAGAATGTTGTGGTTGGGCGGTCTGTGGCTGCCGGGATTAATGCTCTTCATTTTAGGGCGCGACATCTTTCTCTAACGACGAATTCGCATCATCACAACGTGTGCATCGCGCCGTCTTGAATCATGCCATCGATGAGTGTGAGCACGCGGTCGGTGTAGGTGGTCAAATCTTGATTATGCGTGACGATGACGACGGTCGTGCCGGACTCAGCGCGGATGGTTTG
This sequence comes from Chloroflexota bacterium, assembly GCA_003695675.1. Classification (GTDB taxonomy): domain Bacteria; phylum Chloroflexota; class Anaerolineae; order Aggregatilineales; family Phototrophicaceae. The sequence goes on along the minus strand of RFIA01000320.1, from coordinate 7,168 downwards.
CAACGCTTCGACGACACGCACGCCGGACTCGGTGTCGAGATTGCCGGTCGGTTCGTCGGCCAACAAAAGCGGCGGGTTGTTGGCGAGGGCGCGGGCGATGGCGACGCGCTGCTGCTGCCCGCCGGAGAGTTCTGCCGGGCGGTGATTCATGCGGTCACCCAACCCGAGCAAGTCGAGCAATTCTTTGGCGCGTTTGTTGGGGTTGAAGTTGCGCTTGCGGGCGAATTGTATCGGCAGGGCGACATTTTCCAACGCCGTCAAGGTCGGTATCAGATTGAAGAATTGAAAGATGAAGCCGATTTTCTCGTTGCGAATTTCGGTCAATTGATCTTCATTCATGCGGGTGATGTCCACGCCGTCAATCACAATCGTGCCACGAGTCGGTGTGTCGAGACCGCCGATCAAACCGAGTAAGGTGCTTTTGCCACTCCCCGACGGCCCGACGATGCTGACGATTTCGCCGTCAAGGATTGCCAAGTCGATGCCGCGCAGGGCATGAATCGTGTGCTTGCCGAGTTTGAGTTCTTTCGTCACACCCTGCGCTTGAATGACCATTTTCTGTGTCGTCATATCGAATACTCCTATGATGTGTCCCGTAGCTCAATACGCACGACACAGCTATCGGTTGCGATTAGGCGTTGACCTTCTCTTTGGCATACACCGGGCTGAGCCAATGGCGATACTTCGCGACACGACCGGTGACAATATCGAAGAACAAGCGCCGCAAGTCGCGGGTAATCGGGCCGATCTGACCGCTACCAATAGGACGATGTTCGACTCGCGTCACGGCGACCATTTGTACGCCCGTGCCACACAGAAAAACTTCGTCGGCCATGTAAACTTCGGTGCGGTCGATGTCGCGCTCGACGACTTCAAGGCCGAGTTCTTCGCGCGCAATTACCATCATAGAACGGCGGACAATCCCCTCCAAAACATTCGATTGTACCGGCGGGGTGTACAAGACGCCTTTGCGCACGATGAATACATTGGCCGCACTCGCTTCAGAAACATGGCCGTCGTTATTGAGCACTAACGCCTCGTCATATCCGGCGAGGAGTGCGTCGGCTTTGATGAGCGCGGAGTTGGCATAAGCGCCGGTGATTTTACCGCGCGCCGGTATCGCATTGTCGTCGATACGGCGCCATGCCGAGAAGTGAACATGAGTCCCCTCTTCGTCGGCCACGTAACTGCCAAATGGGATCGCAAAAATCGTGAAGGCGTCTTCGATGTCGCTCAAGCGGACGCCGATCATCTCGCTCGATTTATACGCGATAGGACGAGCGTAACAATTTTCGCGATACCCTTCGGTGCGGAGCAATTCAGTAAGAATAGCAGTCAATTCTTCAATCGAATATGGAATGTTGATACGCAGAAATGCCGCCGAATGTTTGAGACGTTCAAAGTGTTCATGCGGACGGAAGACGAACAATTGCTCCTCATCGTCATTCCAATAACCGCGCATCCCACCGAAGACGCCGGTGCCATAATTGAAGGCATGCGTCATCACGCTGATTTTGGCCTCTTCGATGGGCACGATTTTGCCATTAAAGAACGCATATTTTGCTTTAACTTGAGACACTGCAATCTCCTTCAAAATAATCTCAATGAACGACAAAGACGCCATCGGCGCTTGTCTTCAATTTAGCATGAAATAGGTGTCGCAGCGCGTCAATGTCCGTTGAACACCACATTTTACTGGAATTTGTCACTTGTTTGAAAATCGGCGACTTGCCAAAATATTGAATTGCGCCGTCATGAACAAAGCGAATAGTGTTTTCAACGCCGATAGATTAAAATAAACAGTGCGCTCATTGTGTCTTTGCGATTTATTCAGATTTTGATTGGCGAGACGATTCGTGACACTCCAACTCTCCCCCAAAGATGAAGCCATGCTCGCCGGGGAATTTGGCGAGGCGACGCGCATGGCGATGCGTATCTTGACGACGATGGCCGAAATTTATGGCGCGGCGCACTTGCTCGACATCGAATTGGCGCATATCGACGGTTGTTTGTATCATGGCTATTCCGGTCTCGAATTTGCTGAGAAGCTCGTCGCGGGCGGCGCACAAGTCGTCGTGCCGACGACGCTGAATGTCGGCGCGATGGATTTGCTGCATCCTGAGAATTTTCAAGGCACGGCGCAGGTCGGTGAGTGGGCGACCCGCACGATGAAAGCCTACGAAGCGATGGGCTGCCAACCGATATACACCTGTACGCCCTATCAGATGACACAGCGCCCAACATTCGGGCAGCAAATTGCATGGGCGGAAAGCAACGCCATCGTCTTCGCGAATTCGGCGCTCGGCGCCCGCACGAATCGTTATGGCGATTTCATCGATATTTGCGCCGCCATCACCGGGCGCGTACCCGCGGTCGGCTTGCATCTTGAAGAAAATCGACGCGGACAGATTTTATTCCGCCTGCAAAATATCCCCGACCATCTGTTGACTGATGATGTGCTCTTCCCCGTGCTCGGTTATCTCATCGGCGCACACAGCCGCAGCCGTATCCCGGTCATTGAAGGGCTGCGTCCCGACACGACCGAAGACCAATTGAAAGCGCTCGGCGCGGCAGCTGCGTCATCGGGCGCGGTGGCGTTGTTTCATGCCATCGGCGTCACGCCCGAAGCCGAGACATTCGCCGATGCGTTTCATGGTGGGCAACCGGAAGACATCATCACGGTGACACTCGACGATTTACGAGCAGCGCGTGACCGCCTCGCGACGGTGCCCGACGGCGCGGTGCAAGTCGTCGCGCTCGGCAGCCCGCATTTTTCGCCGCAAGAATTCGCGCAGCTCATGCCGCTCATCGCGCAATATCCGCCGCATCCCGATGTTGAATTCGTCGTTTGCACCAATCGCGTCGTGTATGCCGGTCTCGAAAAACGCGGTTGGCTCGAACAATTGCAAAACGCAGGCGTTCGCGTGATTGTTGACACATGCGTCGTCGTGACGCCGATTGTGCATTCCAACAAAGGAACGCTGATGACGAACTCCGGCAAATTCGCGCATTACGCGCCGGGCAACATCGGCTTTCAGACGATATTCGGCAGCCTGATGGAATGTGTCCGCTCGGCAGCGCTCGGTCATGTGTGGAGAGATAACAGCTTGTGGGCATGAGAAAATTCAAAGGGCACGTTCTCGTCACGGGTACAGCAAAAGGCGCAGCCCTAGTGTTGCCCGAACCGCTCAGTTTGTGGGGCGGGCTGAACCCGAAAAGCGGCGAGATTATTGACCGGCGACATCCGTGCTCCGGGCAAATCGTCACCGGTCGTGTGCTTGTCCTCCCTGCCGGACGCGGCTCCAGCAGCGCGAGCAGCATCCTACTCGAAGCCGTCCGCATGAAGACCGCCCCCGCCGCGATTCTCCTCGCCGAGCCAGACGGAATCCTCGCGCTCGGCGCCGTCGTCGCTAGCGAACTCTACGACAACGCGCCACCGGTCGTCGTCCTCAAAGCGCAGGATTATGCGCAAATCAACGACCACGACATCGTGCAAATCGACAGCGACGGCACAATTTCCGTCACTATTAGCACGAATTAAGTCTGCCACTAAGCGCAAAATCATTAAATTTATAATTCATCATAATCGACAATCAACATAAAAAATGATAGTATGATTTTGGTGTTGTTCGGGTTAAATCTGAAAAAAAACGAAATATTGTGTGAATCAGACAAATTCATACGAAATTATCGTAACATAAAGGTGATATAAAGCGGTGTCGTTTTTAAGACATAGAATTGTGGCACACCGTCAACCTTAACGACAGGGAGCATGGCATTCATTTATGAACAAAAAATGGCGACACGGCGTTCTCATCCTCATTCCGCTCACTATTCTGATCTGGGTGGCCGTCGGCCTTCTTCTTTTACAACGGAACCATTCGCCGATAACAACAGAAGAATCGCCCTTACCAACGCAAATCGCGGCAGCGGGCGGTTCAACACAGGCCGAAAATATCGCGCCGTCTGCGGCGAACACAGCAACAGTCGAAAACACAGACAATGCGGCCACGACGCAAGCCGACACCGCGCAATCATCAAATATCCCCGATGACGAAGCAAATCTGTCATCCGTTGACACAACACAATCACAGAGCAACGGCGATTCATCGACACAAATTGCCAACACTGCGGGCGATAACGCTACAGCGTCCGGAAATCAGCGTGCTGGCGATAACACAAGCCAACAGTCCGATGATGACACATCATCTGATACAACGGCGAACACCTCATCAAGCGGACAGAACACAACACAAGCAGCCATCACACAGCAGCAGGTCACGACCAATGCACAAGCGCCATTGCCCGGCCCACCACGCCAAGACACGGGCGGTCGCAATGAAACCAACGTCAGTACAGACCTCAACCGTTTGGTCGTCGAATTCCAAGCCTTTCAAAATCAAGGCGGTGCAGAGTTCCGCGCGACAAACAACGCCATTCCACTGAGCAACACCGCGAGTGATGACCCACTCGTCACGATTGATGCGATTGCGACTGGCGACGCGAACACCTTGCTCAACGATTTACAAGCATTGGGTCTGCAAGATGGCGCGGTCTTTGGGCGTGTCGTTTCGGGACGTTTGCCGATGAGCGCTATTGGTCGATTGAACACGGTTGCGAATATGAATTTTATCCGCCCTGCGTATGCGATGGCCAATGTCGGGCAGACGACATCGCAAGGCGACGCGGCACAAAATTCCGATGATGCGCGAGACATGTTCGGCGTCGATGGCAGCGGCGTCAAAGTCGGCGTGCTTTCCGACAGTTATGATTGTCTCGGCGGCGCCGCAAGCGACCGGTCAAATAACGATGTGCCGACTGTCACCGTACTCGACGACCTCAGCGGCAGCGATTGCAGCTTCGCAGGCGACGAAGGCCGCGCGATGATCCAACTCATCCACGACACGGCGCCCGGCGCACGACAATCGTTCCACACCGCGTTCAACGGCATGGCCGATTTCGCCGATGGCATCGTCGAACTCAAAAATAATGGCGCCAACGTCATCGTCGATGATATTTTGTATTTTGCCGAACCGATGTTCCAAGACGGCATCGTCGCGCAAGCTGTTGACCAAGTGGTCGCCGACGGCGTGGCCTACTTCTCGTCCGCCGGGAACAGCGCGAGACAATCGTATGAAAGCGCTTTTACAGATTCAGGTAACTTCGGTTGTTTTGGAAACCGACATGACTTCGATCCCGGTGCGGGCAGCGACACACTGCAAGAAGTCACTATCCCGGTCAACACATCGATCACGATTGTCATGCAATGGGATCAACCGTTCCTGTCGGCAAGTGAGACGTCGGCTGGCTCAGCGAGTGACATCGACATTATCTTGCTGAATGCAACGGCGCCACAAACCGGATGCCCGACAGCAAATCGTGTGACCGACGCCTTCGGTTTTTTTGTGCAGGGCGCCACAGGCAATATCGGCGGCGATGCGGTTGAAATCATGTCGTTCACCAACTTCGCTTCGCTCGGTTATGGCGAGACATTCAACATCGCCATCGAGAATTTCAGTGGCCCTAATCCGGGTATCATCAAATATGTTGAATTTCGCGGCGCGATGACCGTCGATGAATACGCGACCAACAGCCCGACTTCTTACGGTCATGCCAACGCCGCCGGTGCCGAAGCAGTCGGCGCGGCATTTTATGGCGACACACCGGCTTTCGGTCAAGTCCCGCCCCTGCTCGAATCTTTTTCGTCGGCCGGGGGTGTGCCAATTTTGTTCGACATCAATGGCGATCCGATCACGCCGATTCTGCGCGATAAGCCAGAAATTGTCGCGCCCGACGGTACGAACACAACCTTCTTCGGCGCGGATATTGAGCCAGACGGCTTCCCAAATTTCTTCGGCACATCGGCGGCTGCGCCACACGCGGCTGGCGTCGCCGCCCTCATGTTGGACGCCAATAGCAGCCTGACACCGGCAGAGATTTACGACACACTCGAAATGACGGCCATCGATATGGATGTCGCAGGTTTCGACAACGACACCGGTTATGGGCTAATCGATGCGCAAGCAGCCGTCGAACAGATTCTCGTTCCAGGCGCGCCGCCGTTGACTATGCCCGAAAATAAAGCGCTGTCGAGCGACAACACGCCGGACTTTAGCTGGGAAAGTGTTGCCAACGCCGTCAGTTATGAAATCGAAATTGACGACGACAAAGGCTTCAACAGCCCCGACCAAACGACGATTGTCAACGACACCATGTACACGGCGACAACACTCGGCGACGGGAAATATTTCTGGCGTGTGCGCGGCATCAACGGCGCCGGGATGCCGGGCGCGTGGAGCAATACATTCCAATTCACGATTGACACAACACCGCCGGATGTGCCAATCATCGAATCGCCGGATGGTGCAACGGTCGAAAACACGCGCGTCCAACTCAAGTGGAACAAAAATAAAGACGCGGCGATGTATGAATTGCGCCTCGATACGGTCAACGCGCCGGTATTCACGATTGAGTCGCGCAAGAATAAATACAAACCGCCGAGTGAGTTATTGCCGACGACCTATTTCTGGCAAGTGCGTGCCATCGACAAAGCCGGGAATGCCTCAGCGTGGACTCCGATTCAAACGCTCAATGTCATCTCGTCGAACAAATCATCGCCCATTTTGAATCGATTCACGACCGCCACGCCAACATTGACGTGGAATCCGATAAGCTGGGCGACTGAATACGAAATTCAGATCGATATATCGAAAAAATTCAACACATCGGTCGTACAAACCCACACCGTCACCGCGCCGACGACCACACTCGTCCCCGACCCACTCGCCGACGGGGTCTGGCTGTGGCGCATCCGCGCCCGCGACGCGAGTGGCACATGGGGTAAGTGGAGTTCGCCGGAAACAATTTTGATTGACTCTTAACGTAATGTGACTTAACTTTGTTACTCCCAAGTTCTTGCTATCAGATAAACGGTTCAACCTGAGATTGCAAAATGAAATACGAAAAACTAATTTATCAACCATTTGCAATCAACAGTGATTTATGATACCATTAAAATCGCGTGGTTAATCATATTATCTGATTGTACAAGGAAGTTTAAAGTTGGGAAAATTATGAACAAACGACCATACAGTTACATTTTCGTTATTCTCCTACTATTCACTATTGGATTGATGGGCAGTTTTGCCCAACCTAGGGAGGTGAATGC
>RFIA01000319.1 GCA_003695675.1 Chloroflexota bacterium | reverse complement strand
TCTCCTCGTCGAAGGGGTACCCGGCCTTGCAAAAACACTCGCCGTGCGCACACTCGCAGCAACAATTGACGCCGACTTCCAACGCATTCAATTCACACCCGATTTGCTCCCGGCAGACTTGATCGGCACCCAAATATATTCGCCTGCGACCGGCGAGTTCTCACCACGACCGGGACCGATTTTCAGCAATATTATTCTGGCAGACGAAATCAACCGTGCGCCTGCAAAAGTGCAATCGGCATTGTTAGAAGCAATGGAAGAACGTCAAGTGACGCTTGGGGACGTTACCCATGCGATGAGCGACCCATTCATGGTGTTAGCGACTCAAAATCCAATCGAACAAGAAGGTACGTATCCTCTACCCGAAGCACAACTTGATCGTTTTCTGCTCAAAGTGGTTATCGACTACCCAGTTCGCGCCGATGAAAAATTGATTATTGACCGGATGAGTGGCGAACCACCAACGCCGCCAACGCCAGTCATTCATCCAGACACTATCGTGCGGGCGCGTCAAATTATTCATAGCATTTATGTGGATGACAAAGTGAAGGAATATATCCTCGACATCATCTTCGCAACGCGCAGCCCGGCACAAAGCAAACTCAAAGATTTGCAACCGTATATCGAATTTGGAGCATCGCCCCGCGCGACAATCGGTATTGTGAAGGCGGCGCGTGCCCACGCTTTTCTCAATGGGCGTGGATATGTGACTCCTGATGATGTTAAAACAATTGCGCACGACATCCTACGACATCGTATTGTGCTCACATTTGAAGCCGAAGCCGAAGACATCACAACCGATCAAATCATCACCCATATTTTAAGTCGAGTAGAAGTCCCGTGACGCTCACACCCGAAACACTCCGCCGCATCAGGCATATTGAATTGCGCACCCGTCGTCTTGTCAACGAATCGTTTGCTGGTGCATACCACTCGGTTTTCAAAGGGCGTGGCATTGCTTTCGACTCGGTGCGTGCCTATACACCCGGTGATGATGTGCGCGATATTGATTGGAATGTGACAGCCCGTGCTGGTGAGCCGTTTGTTAAAAATTATACAGAAGAACGCGAATTGACGGTCATGTTGATGCTCGACGCCAGCGCATCGAATCTTTTTGGCACCGTCAATCGGCAAAAACGCGACCTTGCGGCGGAACTCGGCGCGGTGCTCGCATTTATGGCGATTTCAAATAACGATAAGGTTGGATTACTTGTTTTTAGCGACCAAATTGAACAATACATCGCACCGCGTAAAGGGCGCAAACACGTGCTGCGTCTCATCCGAGACTTACTGACTGTTCAACCAACACAAACAGGAACCGATCTCGGTCTCGCGTTACGAACAATGAGCCAAGCGCTCAAACGACGCGCCATCATCTTTTTGGTTTCCGATTTTCTTGTTGACAATCAACAATATCAACGCGATTTGCAAATCACGGGGCAGCGACACGATGTTATCGCGATTGTTTTGAGCGACCCACTTGAGCAACGATGGCCCGATGTCGGTTTGATTGGATTGCACGATGCTGAAAACGCTGACGTCAAGTGGGTGGACACGGGGTCAACAAAATGGCGCAAGCAATTCGCACGCCGCAGCGCACATTTCCAAGACAAGCGCGACACAGCCCTACTGACTGCGCAAATTGACCGCATCGATATTTGCGTCGAAGATGATTATGTCGATGCACTCACACGCTTCTTCCAACAACGAGTCCGCCGTCTGAGACAGTAGATGAAACAGTCGTTGTTGTTTTCCACCGCAATGGTCGTTTTTCTTTTTATGTGGGCACAGATAGCTACCGCACAACAAGCTGTTCGCGCCATCTTCAGTGCCAGCACACACACACCAACTATCTCGGTACCATTCACACTCACACTCACAGTTGAAGCGCCACAAAACGCCACGATCATCTTCCCCGATTTTCCAACCGACTGGGGCGCTTTCACCATCATCGAGGTCGGCGAGTTGACGAAAACCATCGAAAATGATCGTGCGATCTACGAACAAAGTTTAACCGTGATTGCATGGACAGCGGGCGATATTTTCACACCGGACACATTCGTCGAATTTGCAATTGAAGAAACCGGTGAAGCCGGGATGACGGCGGTACAAACGGCGTTTTTCACAATTAGCAGCACACTCGACCCCGAAGACACAGCTATTCGCCCGCTCAAACCAGCCGTTTCGTTGTTTTATATCTCGCCACTAGCCATCTTGCTGATTACATCCGGTACTATTGCAAGCGGCTATTATCTACGAAAACGTTGGCAAATGCGTCAACTAGCCATAAGCACACACGCATCTTCGTCTAGCATGATGACGCCTGCCCAACATGTTCTTGCGCGTTTGCGCCAGCTTGACCCTAATCGAATGTCGCCGTTCAATCTATACCCGCTTGTGGCGGATGAATTGCGTCATTATTTACAATCACGTCTCGGCATTGACGCGCCAGAGATGACCACAACAGAACTCATGGAAAATCTTGAAACCGAAGAGCGCCTCTCGTCATTAAGGCAGGCTGAATTAGAACGCCTGCTGCAACAATCTGATCTCGTCAAATTCGCACGGATTCAACCACGACCACAAACATCACAAAAGCTCATCAATGCAGCGACACAATGGGTGAAAAACACTGAAGAAGAATTATTGCATTCCGAGATGCAAGAGGACGAAAACATCACATCATGAATACTTTTCGTTTCGCGCACCCTCTCGCACTCTTGTTACTGATCTTTCCGGCCATCGTCGCAATCATGATTTATCGCAACCATCCGTACTTTCAACCTGTATTGATGCGTTATTCATACACGCGCCTGACCGACGGCCTGCCGCTCACATGGCGTGTTCGATTGCGTCGCTTGCCAGACATTCTGCGATTGCTAGCATGGATATTGCTTGTCTTCGCACTTGCCCGACCCCAAAGTGGCCGGTCGCAAGAAATTCTACGTGGTGAGGGCATCGATATTGTTCTCGCGCTCGACATCTCGACAAGTATGGGACAAACTGATTTCGCCCCTCAGAATCGTCTTGAAGCGGCCAAAAGCGTCATCACTGATTTTGTCAACGGTCGTGAATTTGATCGTATCGGTCTCGTTGTTTTCGCACAAAATGCGTTTCAGCACATTCCCCCCACACTTGATTATACGATTCTGCTCAGTTCACTTAACGAGGTGGAACTCGCTAATGATCTCGGATTAGAAGATGGCACAGCCATCGGTTTGGGGATTGCATCAGCAGCGAACATGCTACGTAACAGCACGGCGATGAGCAAAATCATCATCTTGCTGACCGACGGCGCAAATAATGCCGGTGCGCTCGACCCAATGACAGCCGCCGAAGCAGTCGCGACACTCGGCATCAAAGTCTATACCATTGGTGTCGGCTCGGCAGACAGTGAAGATAGCGACCTAGACGAAGCAACATTGCAAAATATTGCTGATACAACGGATGCTTTTTATTTCCGTGCGCAAGATTTACCCGATTTACAGGCTGTTTATAATCAGATTGATGTTCTCGAACGCAGCATCATCGAACGTCAGATTTTCGTCCGGTGGCGCGAGCAAGGTGGGCCATTGCTTGCCATCAGTCTCGCCCTGCTGATTTTAGAACGTCTGCTTCGTCATACTGTATTTCAGGTTGTGCAATAATCATGCGCTTCATCAATCCAACAGCCCTCACACTTTTACTGATTTT
>RFIA01000046.1 GCA_003695675.1 Chloroflexota bacterium | reverse complement strand
TCGATGACTTCTTTTTGGAATGTTGCGTCGGTCACGACAACCGGTTGGGTATCAACGATGGTGTTTGTTTGTTCTTGCATTGTATTCTCCTCATGATTTTCCGATACAGGTTCGGGATTTGCTTCTTGATACGCCGCTTCCAACATCTCGATTGCTAACGGTACATCACTCCCCCACGGTCGTGTCCGACGGAGAATTTCCTCACCATTCAGCCAGCCAATCATCACGGGTTTGTCGCCGATGTCGAAGCGCTCAGCACATTTTGGGCTTTGAATCGGGTTGACTTTGACGAAGTTGATATGAGTGTGTTGCTCAGCTGCCTTGCGAAATGCAGCGTTGAAGTCCCCACGCAAATTGCCATTCGAGAAAATCATCAATACGGGCTTGTTTTCATTGAGCGCCGCATCCAGCGTATCATCATTATGGACTACTGGTTCTGCCATTTTTCCCTCGCAAATCTAGATTCTAATAATCGGCTGGTCTGGAAGTAGAGACGCGAAAATAACAACCACACCCCCTTCAACCACTGACGCCATGTCCATCACATTTTTTACATCATGCCGATGAAACAGGACAATCGTCCTAAACAACTTCATCATACACGGAAGATGGACAGAAACACATTATCAAAGTGTAGGAGATTCGATAGAGAATGTATATCGCCAATGTTGTTTAGACGAAACGTAGCGGTCTCATTTCGTCATCCGACAAAAAATTCATACGGCAGGCCGGGCAGTTGATACTCGCCGGATTTTGCGCCCGTCATCGAGACGCTGACCGGGTAGAGGTCGGCAGGTTTGTCGTCTGTCGGGAACCAATTGCGCCCGCGCTTGACGACGATGAACAGACCGTTGTCGTTGCCGAGTGCGGTGAAGTTTTCGCCATCACCGGCGTCGAAAACATCAATGCCAAGATTTTGATGAAGATTTTGTACGGCTTCGGTCACATTTTCGACGGCGATACCAATTTCGCTGACGCCGAGCAAACTTTTCGCGTCAAAGCGGTCAATCGACGCATTCGACATGCCGTGCCGCGCGATGAATTCTGCGACATTGCCCGCCGGGTCGGTGAAGTAAATTGCGTGCGCGTCCCACGCTGGCCATTCGACAATTTCTTTGCCGTTATACGTCAGCAGCTTTGTTCGCTCCGAGAGCCACATTTTAGCTTCGACTAATTGATTCTCCGGGATGTTGAAGGCGAAGTGATAAATCGGCTCGGAGTCATCGGTGGCTTGTTCAAATATCAGGTGTGTGTGACCGATTTTGAAACCAATTGTGTCGAAAGGGCGTGTTTGCCCATCGAAAGGAAATGCCAGCGTCCCAGCGTAGAAGTCACGCAGCGCGGCCAAAAATTGCGTCTTGAGCTTGAGTTCGGTGATATACATGGCGACTTCTTTTTCTCCTGTCAATAGGGCAGTTGTTTACGGGGGCGCGCGTTTAATTTTTCGCGCAATCTCATCACAATTTTCAAGGCCTCATGAAATGTTTCGGTCTGTCGTATTGTATCAATAATCAGATTGCGTTGCACGACAGCGTCGGCTTCAAAGAACCAATACAGACTCATCAACGGCGACAGCAAATGCGGCGACAAGCGTGAATCGTCATACATGCGATAATTGCCGAATTCACCGTTGACCGCCGGGATGATGCGCGTGCTGATGTGGCTGCGATGATGCCCTGTTGGTTGCTCCCACACATAACGACAAGCGGCCTCATAAAACTGAAAGGCTTCCATTTGAGGCGTCAGGGCGCAACTGCCGAGAAAGGCGCCCATCTTCGCGAGGGCGGCCATATTTTCCAACGCATGATAATGACAGACGGACTCTTCAACCTCTGTGCCAAAGCCGACCGACACCATTAGCTTGACCGGCACATCTAACGCATCAACCGCCGCGAGTGTGATCGAATCTTCGAGCATGGTGCCCGCGCCGGTCTCATCGCCGCGCATCAACGAGTCGACTCCGCCGTCAATCATGATAATAGCATCAACACCGCCGAGATGAGCCATTAACTTTTCGTAATTTTTTTGCAGTGGGAGAACGCCGGTCTTCTCGAACATCCATACTGCCACATCATCGGCATGTTCGAGCCAAAACCATTGCGCGAGATAGCCTTCGGGATAATATTGAAAATCTTTTTTGACACGACCGCGGGCGCCGAACAACGATTCGGTCAGCACCTCCGGGTCGCTGATGACGCGGGTTATCGGCAAATCGGTAAAGCTGTAATTTGCCAAATGTACGCCTTTGCCCATCTCGTGCAGTGTGTAATAGATCGGCAGACCAGCGAAGACATCAAATCCCCCACCGGCCCCGGCGATGAGAATCGACTCGCAATCTTCGAGGCGGTGGAGGATAGGCAAGTTTAACTGCATGATGTTAGGCTTTGAGTTGCTCCATATATTGCTTGCGGAATTTCGCCACCTTCGGCGCAATCACGGCGCGGCAATAACCCTGATTGGGATTGTTGGCGAAATAATTTTGGTGATAATCTTCGGCGGCATAGAATGTGCCCGCCGCCGTGACTTCGGTCACAATCGGGTCGCGCCACAATTTTGCGTCAGTGAGTTCGGCAATCGTCTCTTCGGCGATTCGTTTCTGTTCGTCGGAGTGATAGAAAATCGCCGAGCGATATTGTGGGCCGACATCGTTGCCTTGACGATTGAGTGTCGTTGGGTCGTGGATGGTGAAGAAAACATTCAAAATATCTTTGAACGAAATCACATCGGGGTCAAACGTCACCTGTACGACTTCGGCGTGCCCCGTTGTACCCGTGCAAACCGCTTGATACGACGGGTTGGCGACATCACCGCCCATATAGCCGGAGACGACGTCGGTCACGCCGCTGAGGTCATCGTAAATCGCTTCCAAACACCAGAAGCACCCACCACCGAGTGTTGTTACTTCAGTTGCCATGTTGCATATTCCTTGTATCAATCAAATTCCGGTACATCATATTATACCGCTTCACAGCTTTTGGTAAAGCGCATCGCACCCCTTCCCATACAATCCTTATATAACGCGAGTTTTGTTGGATATTGTGCCTTTTCATTGTGGCACACGCCGCATGACGTCCGTTATCCAAAACTATCGTTGCTTAGGACGCACAATGGCGCGAAATGCGGTACAATCTCGACATGATACACACAACGTATATGAGGAGACCGAATCATGACGGGACGATTGACCGGCAAAAGCGCCGTGGTGACGGGTGCGGGCAAAGGCATCGGGCGGGCGACGGCGTTGGCCTTAGCGCGAGAAGGCGCGCATGTCGTCATCGCATCGCGGACAAAAGCCGACCTCGATTCATTGGCGGGGGAAATCGCGGTGCTCAACACCGGCGCACAGGCGCTCGTCTCTGTGACCGATGTCGGCGATGAGGATGCAGTCGCTGCGATGGCGAAAGCGGCGCACGACGCCTTCGGGCAAATCGATATTCTCGTCAACAACGCCGGAGTTGGCAAAAATGGCACCGTCGCCACATTGACGACAGAGGATTTCGATTGGATGATGAAAACCAACATGCGCTCGACGTGGTTGTGTACCAAAGCCTTCTTCCCGCCGATGATTGAGCGCAAAGCGGGCTGGGTCGTGTTCGTCAGTTCGGTCGCCGGAATCAACGGCTTGCCGAATGAACCGATTTATTGCTCGACAAAATTTGCGCAGATGGGATTCGCGCAGGCAATTGATTACGAAGCCTATCCGAACAATGTCAAAGTCAGTGTGATAGCGCCCGGCGGGACGAACACGCATTACGGCTTTTATAACAACACGCGCACACCCGGCGACCCGATGCTCGACGGTTTTCATGAAGCAGAAGATGTGGCCGAAGCCGTCATCTTCGCCGTCACCCAACCGCCGAAATCGCGTGTCTTCATGGTGTGGATGCGCCCGATGAACGAGTCGCTTGGCACGGGGTCGGGGACGCATTTCAAAGGTGAAGCAAAATAGCACACTATCACAATGCCTTATTTAATCGACGGCCACAATCTCATCGGTCAATTGCCGGACATCTCGCTCGATGACCCGGACGACGAGGCGAAACTTGTGCAAAAATTGCGGGGATTTGCCGCCCGCACGGGCAAGCGCTGCGTCGTTGTTTTCGACAGTGGCTTGCCCGGTGGTCAATCGCGGATGAGCAACCAAGCGGTGACGGTCATCTTCGCCGCCGCCTCTCATACCAATGCTGACCGCGTGATCATCGAACGCATCCACAAAATTCGCGATCCTGCCAATTGGACGGTGGTGTCGTCGGACAATGAAGTGCTCAAGGCGGCCCGGCAGCACGGCATGAAGACGCTCCGCAGCGCGGCCTTCGTCAAGCATTTGCGCAAGACCGCCACACCGCCACGCGACACCGCGCCAGATGTGCATCTCTCGCCGGATGAGGTTGACGAGTGGCTGCGACTCTTCGGCGCGGATGATGACGACTGAGGCGCTTAGGCCGCCCGACTCGTAATCCACACACCATCATCATCATCGCCATCGTCGCCGTTGACGAGGTGAAAGATGGCGTGTCGTTGTCGTTTCGCTTCTTCACGAGTGCGCCAAAAGCTCAGTCGGCGTCCCTTCAACGATGCGAGATAGTCCAACGCGGCCATGACGTGTGTGCAGGCGATGCCCCCTTTTATCGCCCATGGACAGGTGCAACGGGCGTGTATCGTGTTGTCTTCATCAAAGTGTACTACGACGATATGATTGGCCGCCGGATTCGTCAGACTTTCGACGGCAATGGTGTTTTTATCCACCCACCGCGCCCGCAGATTGCGGCTCTTCGACTGAAGATGCTTGATATGAATCGGTTTCATGCGATACCCTCCACATAAACCCGAACGTATGTTCCAATTATAGCATGTTGTGTGTTAAAATGGTGTTAGAATTCGCTAAGGTTCGGCGGCATTCCTGCTGAAATTTGCTGGTACTACGCTTATAACACGCGCTAGAATCATATTCGTGCTAGAATAAAAGCGAAATGAATTTACACCTGCCGACAACTTACGGAGGAGTCTGATGCGCCGCGCACTGATTATTTTGCTCGCAATTGTGTTGTTGATGCTGTTTAGTGCGATGTTTGTCCTCGCACAAGAAGATACGACGACCGAGACCAAACCCGCCCCGGCTCCGCAAGCGACCGAAGAAGTCACCATCACGCAAGAGACGAAGCCGGATGATGGTCAGGGCGGTGGCAGCGTGGAGAACGTCACGACACAAAACACGACGACCACTGCCGAAGACGATTATGGAACGAGCAGCACGGTGGATGATGCCGTGCCGCAAAATACACCTCCGTCGTCGAACGAAGGACAGACGAGCACGGTACTCTCTGGCGATGTGACGTATATCGTGCAGCGCGGCGACGTCCTCGATCTAATAGCCGCCGGATTCGATGTTGATACCCGTTGCCTCGCGGAGCAAAATGGCTTGCTCAACAATCCGAATGCTATTCGCGCTGGGCAGACTCTCGTCATCAGTTCGAGCTGCCCGCCCTATCGTGGCGAGGCGACCGTCGGCAACCCGCGCAACTTCGACCCTCAAGGCGTGGTCGGCGCTGTGCCCGATGGTCAAGGCGGCGGCGCAGTCGATACTTCTACGCCGAGTACAACACTCAATGCCGGTGACCAAACGTATGTTATTCAACCGGGCGATGTGCTTGATGAGATTGCACGTAGCTTCAATGTCTCTGTGATTTCGTTGCAACGCCGCAACAATCTATTTCTCGCAGCCGATGTGCGTCCTGGCCTGACGATTGTCATCCCCGGCGATGCGCCGCCGTATGGAGTCTTCCCACCAAACGATGCCATCGCCGGTAGCGTCCCGGTCAATACCGGTCAAGGTGGTGGTGGGCAGGGCGGCGGCTCGACAACACCGGACGACAGTGTAATCTACACTGTCCAAGCCGGCGATAACATTCTGACGATTGCGGCACGATTCGGCGTCACACCTTCTGAACTCGCCGCGGCCAATGAATTATTCGGCGAGATTGAACTTGAGGAAGGGCGTCAGCTCGTCATTCCATAGATTACGCAGCGAAGTAGAGCACGCTTTGTCTCAACGGGCGCTTTTCGTTAGAGCGACAGGGCGACGCGGCACGTCGCCCTTACAATCTGCGTTGAATTTTTGCTTTTCTTTGCTATCTTTGTGTCTTTCCAGTTGAATCGTTTAATTTTCATGAAGAGAGGTATGTTTGATGGACACGACACAAGCACTGAAAGCGTTACACACACGTTTGAATGTTGATTATGAAGTCGCCTTGGAACAAGTGACCGCCGCGCTCAAAGAAGAGGGCTTCGGCGTGTTGACCGAAATCGATGTCAAAGACACCCTCAAGAAGAAGATCGATGTTGATTTCCATCGTTATAAAATTCTCGGCGCGTGTAACCCGCCGCTTGCTCATCAAGCATTGACGCTTGCACCCGAAGTCGGCTTGCTGCTGCCGTGTAATGTCACCGTCAGTGAAGCCGAAGATGGCGTGACGGATGTGTCGATTCTCGACCCGATGCTGCTTGTCGAACATATCGATAAGCCCGAATTGCGCACTGTCGCGCAAGAGGCGCAAGCGCGTCTACGGCGTGTTATCGAGTCGCTAGAACGTGCGTAATCTGATTTCACTGAACACAAAGACATAAAGAGGCGCTATCCATCGCTGCCCGGCGTGTTCCCACATCATTTTCATCTCAAAGTGTGTATAATGCGTCGTCATGCGAATCGGATTGAATGCACACTTACTTTCGGGGCGGGCGGGGTATCGCTCTGCCGGGATACACGGGTATATCGATGGTCTGCTGCGCCATTTGCCCGCCGAGTTGCCTGACGATTGGCAGCTAACGGCGATGGTCGGCGCGGCGAACAGTGCGCAATATGACGGCATCGCGATGCGGCGTTCGCGCATCGATACCGAGTCGCCGCCGAAACGCATCGTATGGGAACAAGTTGCACAGCCGTTGCAACTCGGCGCATTTGATTTGTATCATGCGTTGGCTTTTGTCGCGCCGTTGTGGTTGCGCACGCCGATGGTCGTCACGATTTATGACCTGAGCTTCGTGCATTACCCGCAGCGTTTGCCGCTTACACGTCGTTTGTATCTGCGATGGTTGACCGCGTTGACGTGTCATCGCGCTCGTCGTGTGATTGCGATTTCTGAGAGCACGGCGCAGGATTTGACGGCGACGTTCAATATCCCGGCAGAAAAGATTGATGTCGCCGCGCCGGGTTATGACGCTTCTGTTTTCAAACCATTGCCTGCCGACACGATTGCCGTCTTTCGTCAGCAACATGATTTACCGGAATGCTTTTGGTTATTTCTCGGCACGCTCGAACCGCGCAAAAATCTCCCCACATTGCTCGAAGCCTACGCGCAATTACCACAGTCGCAACGCTTGCCGCTTGTCTTGGCGGGCGGCAAAGGTTGGCAGTACGACGCGATTTTCGCCGCTGTCGAACGGCATCGACTCAGCGATGAGATTGTGCTGCCCGGTTACATCCCGGCGGGTGATCTGCCCTTGTGGTATAACAGCGCCGAGGTCTTCATCTATCCGTCGGTATTCGAGGGCTTCGGCCTGCCCGTGCTCGAAGCGATGGCGTGTGGCACGCCGGTGATTGTTGCCGATACATCGTCATTGCCGGAGGTCGTTGGCGAGGCCGGGATGCGCGTCCCGCCACACGATGTGGCAGCGTGGCACGGCGCACTCGCCCGCGCTATGACGGATGCGACGTGGCGGCAACAAGCGAGCGAGGATGGTATCTCGCGAGCAGCACGGTATAATTGGCAGACGACAGCGCAGCAAACTGTGAAGAGTTATTCGTTAGCGATGGATTGGGACGTATGACGCCTGAACAACGCAGGCAACAATCGCAAGTGCTCTTTCTCCTCGAACATCGGTGGTTTTTCCCCTTGTTAGACGCCGTGTTGGCATTTGCGGCGTTCGGTTTGTCGTATATCGGGCGTTATGAGCTGCAAATTTTGCGCCCGGTTTCCGAATTTAATTTCGCGCCATTTTCGCCATATTTGCCGTATGCTGCGGTATTCATCCCCCTGTTGTTGATTAACTATCGCAGCGCCGGATTGTATAAATCTGTGCGTGGGCGGGCATGGTTGGAAGAGATTTATATCATCGCCAATGGAGCGGCGAGCGCGAGCGTCGTCTTGATGGCGCTGAGTTTTGTCTTTCAGCCGCTCGTCTTCAGCCGCTTGATGCTCGTTTATGTCGGTATCGTGACGACCGCCTCGCTCTCATTGACGCGCTTAATCCGTCGCTTTATTGAGGCACGCTTGCGGTCACAAGGTATCGGTGTCGAACGGGTACTCGTCATCGGCGCGGGCGAAGTCGGGATGGCGGTGCTGCGCTCGATGATTGCGCGTCCTGAACTCGGTTATCATCCGGTCGGTTATCTCGACGATAACCCGGAGCGTGGGATGGTCGATTTGGGACGGGTGAAGGGTCTCGGCGCTCTCGACAATCTCGAAGAAGTCATCCGCACTGAACAGGTTGACCTTGTGATGCTTACGTTGTCGTGGGACAACCGCGAACGGATCATGACATTGATGCGCCTCAGTCGCAGCGCCGGGGCGCAGGTGCGCGTCGTGCCGGACGCCTTCCAACTCAATTTGCGGCAGGTACAGGTCGAAAATCTCGACGGCATTCCCCTATTGCGTATCGATGGACACACGCCCTTTCGCGGCACGAATCGATTGATTAAGCGGGCGCTCGATGTCGGCGTGGTTTTGGCTGCACTGCCATTTTTGCTGGTGATTTTCGCGCTTATTGCGTTGGCGATTCGCTTGCAGGGCGGCGGGCCGGTTATCTATCAACAACGGCGAGTCGGCGAGAATGGGCGCGAATTTTATCTGCTCAAATTCCGCACGATGATTGATAATGCCGACAAGATGCACAAAGAATTGGTCGAAGCCGCCGGTGAAGACCCGCGTCACCCGAAGCTCAAGAATGACCCGCGTGTGACGAAAATTGGGCGCTTTTTGCGCACGACGAGTCTCGACGAGTTGCCGAATCTGCTGAATGTTTTGCGCGGGCAGATGAGTCTCGTCGGGCCGCGCCCGCCGACGCCGGATGAAGTCGAATTGTACGAGCCGTGGCATTTGCAGCGTTTGCAAATTCTGCCGGGTATCACCGGCTTGTGGCAAATCAGTGGCCGCAGCGATATTCCCTTTGAAGAGATGTGCCTGCTCGATATTTATTACATCGAGAATTGGTCGGTCAAGATGGACGCGCAAATTTTGCTGATGACGATTCCGCGGGTTTTGCTCGGCAGCGGGGCATATTGATTACCGTTTTATCCACACATTTTCATTCGGCACATACGTCCATCCGGGTGGTTCTTCCGGACTGCATGATAAGCCGACCGCCGGTGTGAAGCGGTTGTTGATGACGACTTCGGCGTTGCTGCCCGTCAAGATTTCGACGAAGTTTTCGAGGAATAAGATGGCTTCGGTTTCGGCTTCATCGACGATGCCGCCGGAGAGAGCGTCGTCACGAAATGCGTTGATGGCTTCGTATTGTGCGAGGATGCGGGCTTCGTCCCAATTAATCGTCGGGCACGTCGAGAACGACCGTTCGTACTGCCGGATGAAGTCAACGCGGCAGCTCGTCAAATTTGGTCGCGGTATCGACAGCGTATATGTATCGGTCGCTGCGTCGTAGGTGATGTCTTCTTCTGTCACGAGTGTCAGGTCAATCCCGGCTTCGACGGTACCCTCAGCGACATGATGCGCCGAATGCCCACACACATTGAGCACTCCCTCTTGCACATTGATGAAAATGTCGGACTTGGCGACATCGGCGCTGATGTTGACGAGTTGGCCGAGAGGTTGAATGCCGGACAGAATCGTCTGGCTACTGACGACTGTGGCGCGGGGTGGCGGCGGCGCGAAGAGGTCTTCGAGTGTGTCCGACAGATTAAAGTCGCTGATGCCGAATGCGCTGGCGACAACAAGCGCGACGACTGTCGCCCCGATGATGCCGAAGAGGAGCATCAACAGATAGAGGGGTAAACGGATGATGTGCTTGAGGCGCAATTTTTTGAACAACAGGAGAATCATCTTGCCTAATCTCGTGAATCATATCAACCGCAAGGCTATGCGCGGAGTCGGGAAATGTTATCGTTGGGGTATTGCTTGCAATGCCCATTGTTATAGGGTTTAGCACGCTAAACCCTAACGCACTCTAATCAGCATTACGTAAAAACCGCATTAGAGTAGCGCAAAACGCGCCCGTGTCAATTGCTCATAATACAGACTTTGTGATATAATGCACAAAAGAGTGTGGAGTTGAGAGACTGTATCCTGATGACAACCGCAATTTATGATGGCAAATGTGTGCTCTGCAATCAGACACGCCGCACGGTGCGTCTGTTCGATTGGTTTAATCGTGTCGAATTCCTCGACCTGCACGATTGGGAGACGGTCTCGACACGCTACCCGACCCTCAAATATGAAGACGCGATGGGGCAGATTCATGTCGTCACGGCGGACGGGCAGCTCATCGGCGGTTTTTGGGGGATGCGCCGCATGATGCGCGATTTGCCGTTGGGTGTGCCGCTGTGGGCGCTGCTGCATCTGCCGGGCATGAATTGGCTCGGCCCGAAGTTATACAACGTCATCGCTCGCAACCGTTACCGCATCAACAAATTCTTCGGCGTCGATATTTGTGAAGACGGCGTCTGCAAAGTACACCTTTGAACTTGTATACCCCCCTTGAAAATAAGCGGATCAACCGCAAAGAACGCAAAGAAAAGCGAAGCAATTCAACGCAGAGGTGAAATCTTGCGCTCAAATGCGATTCTTGCAGACCTCTAATAAGGTTCTTATTGGACATGCGTTAAACTTTGGATATATCAATGCCGATTGCTAGGCTCTATGGACATTTGCGCTTTGACGCAAAAATAGGGGACAATCGTTGGGGTTTAGCTTGCTAAACCCTTCAGGGCATTGCACACAATGCCCCAACGGAACGATTGCTCTGCTTTGGCGTCATTTGATTCCTCATCAATTGATGAGATGTCAACACAACCTAGTTTATCTTTGAGATATAGATTATCCCGCCGGAGAATCTATGGCCGACAGCAAGAAAAGCAACGATGATAAAAAACGCACGACACAGAAGTGGATTGTACAAGGTTACGTGGTTGACCGGTCGAGGCATCAATTCGCGCCGCCGACAGACATCATTGAGCTTGATGACCGCTTGCTGATTATGATTGAAATCGCGGGGATGAAAAATGACGCTTTCACGATTGTGTTGCGCAATCGCCAACTTGTGATTAGCGGCCAGCGTCAACAGACTTCGCTCAACAATCCGATCTTTCATCAAGCCGAAATCAGTTATGGCGCATTCCGCATCGAAATTGCCTTGCCGTGGTCGAGTGACCCCAATAAGGTGCGTGCGAATTATCATAACGGATTTTTGCAGATTGAATTATTACGGCAACCGCCGCGAAATATCCCCATCAATACCGGCAGCTAACGATATGAGAGGAATAACGGATCATGCCCGACAACAGTGAAAATTTGGAATCAGTTGCCACAAACGAACAACAAATTGATGAAGAGCATGATGAAAACGGGTACGAACTCAACATCATGATCGACGATGCTGAAGAGGCCGAAGCCGAAGAAGACCGCATCGAGATTCCTACCGAATTGCCGATTTTGCCGTTGCGCGGCCTCGTCGTCTATCCACAAACCGCCATCCCGTTGACGATTGGGCAGCAGCGCAGCATCAAACTTGTTGACGATGTGGTAGCGGGTGACCGCATGATCGGGCTTGTCACAGCAGTTGACCCCGAAATCGAAACGCCCGGCCCGGATGAAGTCTATCGCGTGGGCACGTTGGCTTCTGTCCATCGACAATTTCGGGCGCCGGACGGCACCATTCGGTTGTTGGTACAGGGTCTCGAGCGCATTCAAATTGAAGACTTCGTCGCCACCGAACCGTACCTCAAAGCGCACATTCGCCCGCTGCCCGAAGTCATTGAAGACACCGACGAGGTGAACGCGGCCGTGCGTAATGTCGTCGGCTTGTTTACCCGAATGGCGGAACTCATCCCAAGCATTCCGGCTGAGTTAGTGCCATCGGCGTTGAATGTTGACGACCCGTTACAGCTTGTTTACGCAATTGCAACCTATACACGCATCGACATCGAAGAGGCACAAAATCTGCTCGAACTCAATGGGGCTGAGGCCAAATTGCGTCGCCTGATTGGGTTGCTCAGCAAAGAGCTTGAGATGCTCGAACTCGGTCGCAAGATTCAGGCCGAAGCACAATCCGAGATGGAAAAGGTGCAGCGCGAATATTATCTGCGCGAGCAACTCAAAGCGATTCAACGCGAACTCGGCGAAGGCGATGAGCAGGTTGTCGAGATTGACGAATTCGCGAAGGCGATTGAAGAAGCCAACATGCCAGAAGAGGCGGAAAAAGAAGCCCGCCGCGAACTCGACCGCTTGTCGAAATTGCCGACTGCTGCCGCCGAATATGGCGTCATCCGCACCTATCTCGATTGGATGACCAATCTGCCGTGGGACAAGCGCACGCAAGACAACCTCGACATCAGCCATGCGCGACGCATTCTCGATGAAGACCATTACGGCCTCGAAGACATCAAAGAACGCATTCTTGAATATCTCGCCGTTCGCAAACTGCGTGCCGAACGCGCTGAAGAACTCGAACAAGCCGATGTAACAGATTACGTCCGGCGTGACCGACAGGGCGCGATTCTGTGCTTCGTCGGTCCGCCCGGCGTGGGCAAAACATCGCTCGGTTCGTCTATCGCCCGGGCGATGGAGCGCAAATTCATTCGTATGAGTCTCGGCGGTATACGCGACGAGGCCGAAATCCGCGGCTTCCGGCGCACGTATCTCGGCGCGATGCCAGGACGCATCATTCAAACCTTGCGCCGCGCCGAATCGCGCAATCCGGTCATCATGCTCGACGAAATCGACAAACTCGGACGCGACTTCAGGGGCGACCCGGCGAGTGCTTTGCTCGAAGTGCTCGATCCCGAACAAAATAACGAGTTCCGCGACCATTATCTCGATGTCGCTTTTGACCTGAGCGAGGCGTTGTTCATCACGACTGCCAACGAACTCGAACCGATTCCCGGCCCACTGCGCGACCGAATGGAAATCATTCAACTCAGTGGATACACCGAACAGGAAAAAGTCAACATCGCGAAACAATATCTCGTGCCGCGCCAAATTCGCGAAAATGGCTTGCGCCCCGATGAGATTCGCTTCACCGACGATGCCTTGCACACCATCATACGGGAGTACACCCGTGAAGCCGGTGTGCGCATGTTGGAGCGTGAAATCGGGCGCGCCGGGCGCAAGGTTGTCACCAAAATTGCCGAGGGCTTGCAAGAACAAGTCGTCATCGATGCCGAAAAAGCGAAAGAACTGCTCGGCAAACCGAAATACGGTTATCGCACAGAACTTGAAGAACGTACCGACCTACCCGGCGTCGCGACCGGCTTGGCGTGGACTCCTGTGGGTGGCGATGTGTTATTCGTCGAAGCAACGGCGATGCCCGGCAATAAAAATTTTGAATATACCGGCCAACTCGGCGATGTGATGAAAGAGAGCGCGCGTATCGCTTACAGCTATATTCGCTCGAAGGCTACTGAACTCAACATCGATCCCAAATTCTTCGAGACGCACGATATTCACCTGCATGTACCGGCGGGCGCCGTGCCCAAAGATGGCCCCTCGGCCGGTATCACGATGGGCGTCGCGTTGGCTTCGCTGCTGACGAACCGCCCGACAGAATGCAATGTCGCCATGACGGGCGAACTGACGTTGCAGGGTCAGGTGTTGCCTGTTGGCGGTATCCGTGATAAAGTCCTCGCTGCGCATCGAGTAGGTGTCGATACCGTCATCATTCCACACAAAAATGAAAAAGACCTCGACGATTTGCCCGAAGAAGTCCGCGAGAGTATGCGATTTGTCCTCGCGAAAACCTTCGACGATGTGTTGAATGTTGCGCTCGCCCCTGCCGCCGCACAATAATTGCAAAATCGAGTATACTGAATATAGGCTATCCTAACGGCACGATTTGTTATATGTTGTCGTTAGGACATGCCGCTCGGGTTTACGCAATTCGATAAGATCGCCATAATTTTCGCACGGGCACAGTATCACTGTGCCCCTGCGCGAATGTGTATCAATATGGCGATGATTGAACTGTGTAAGCTCTCATCGATTCGCACAACTTAGGCGAGGGAAGCACTTTGGCAAAAATAATGATTGTTGATGATGATCGCACGACCGTCAAATTACTTCAGACCCTGCTTGAATTGGAAGGATTTGAAGTCTTTGTAGCTGGGCGCGGGGCGGATGTCATCCCGCTCGCACAAGATACGATGCCGGATATTTTTTTGATGGATTACCATCTGTCCGATGTAGACGGCGTTGAAATTGTTCGCGCTTTGCGGGCGTCCGACTTGTTCGCCACGACGCCGATTGTTGTCACATCCGGTCTCGATGTCGAGGACGAAGTCCGTGAGGCAGGCGCAACCGATTTCAAACTCAAACCCTTCGAGCCGGAAGAACTCTCGGCGCTCTTCAAAGACCTGATTGCCGATTAGCAGTCCTTTTGTTCGAGCCATCATCCTCTGTCTGTAATCGGAGTTGCTAACGTGGCAGCTAGAAAAAAATCACGTATGCAGTGGTATCGGGTGGACTTGCATCTGCACACGCCCGGCTCTGCGGATTATCAGGAAGCCGATGTCGGCTATATCGATATTCTGCGCAAGGCGGAATTTCGCGGCCTCGATATTATCGCCTTTACCGACCACAACACGGTCGCCGGGTACGCGGCGATGAGGCGCGAAATCGAACAACTCGCCTATCTTGAAGCCCTCGGACGGATTCAACCAGACGAGCAGCGCTTGCTCGACGAGTATCGCCGTTTGCTCGACAAGATTCTCGTGTTGCCCGGTTTCGAGTTCACGGCGACTTTCGGCTTTCATATTCTCGGTATCTTCGCGCCCGAAACCCCCGTGCGACAGCTTGAGCATCTGCTGCTCAGTTTGAATGTGCCGCTCGACGCGCTTGACGAAGGCAATTCAAATGTCGGCGCGTCGGCAGATGTGCTCACGGCGTATCGAGTCATCAATCAAGCCGGGGGTATTTGCATCGCAGCGCATGCCAATACGAGTCATGGTGTTGCCATGCGCGGTTTAGACTTCGGCGGGCAAACCCGCATCGCCTACACACAAGACCACAACCTGCACGCGCTTGAAGTGACCGACTTGATGCGGCGCGGGCGCGGTTCGACACAACGCTTCTTCAACGGCACGAAGCCCGAATACCCGCGCAAAATGCGTTGTATTCAAGGGTCGGACGCGCACCGCATCAACGCCATCAGCGACAAAAGCGGCAAGAGTCATCTTGGTGTCGGCGACCGTGTGACCGAAGTGTTGCTGCCCGACCGCACCTTCGAGCATTTGCGCGATATGTTCCGCAGTAACGACTTTTCACGCTCGCGGCCATATAGCACGAGCCGCGAGCCTTACGATTATATTCAAGTCGCCCGTGATGAAGGGCCGAGCCTCGTGCAATCTTTTCACGAGTCGATGACGCGGCGCGGCGGGCATCTGTACAGCATCATCGCCGATGTGTGCGCCTTCGCCAATACCAACGGCGGCACGATTTATGTCGGAGTCAGCGACGACCCGAAGAAGAAGCCGGCGGGCATCAGCAAAGTGTCGGAAGCCATCGATACGCTGCAAGCCGAAATCAATCAAATGATCTCGCCAACACTCGATGTGGAAATCGACTCGCTCGAAACACAAGGGCGCTCAATCATCCGCATTCAAGTGCCGCGCGGCGATGATTGCCCGTATGCAATCGACCAGAACAAAATTTATGTGCGCGACGAGTCCGAGACGAGCCTCGCCGTGCGCGATGAGATTGTCAATCTCGTCAAAAGTGGCCTCACACAAGAGGCTGTATCGGCAGCGGAGTCAGTCGTCGCTGAGGATGTCCCGGTTTTACCGGAGGCAGAACCGGAAGCAGCGACGGACAATGGCATCGCCCCGCCGCGTGCAGGAGTCGAAATCATCGGCACCGAGCAACGCAACGACACCCGCTATTACATCATGCGCGACTTGCGCAACGGCAACATCGTCAAGAATGTCACGCAGGCATCGGCGCGGCGTTTGTGGGACTACGCCATCAAGCAAAAAGAGAGCAATCCAGTCAAAGAAAGCAAAGTGCAGTGGCAGGGCGACATCGGCTTGTGGCGGCGTTATCAACGTGCCGGTGACACACGCTACGACCTTGTGCAACGCGACGAGGGCAAACTGCGCGTCTATTACGGCGTCACCGACAGCGGGATGCACGGTTTATGGCAATCGTTCATCGAACCGGACGATGAGGAATAGGTTTCCTTCGCTCGAAAATAAAAGACGCTTAACCGCCGAGTCGCCAAGAAAAACAAAAAGATTCAACGCAGAAGCACAGCGCCGCCGAAACCGCAGAGAAAGTTCGTTGGGGTATTGCGTGCAACTTGCGCATTAAGGTTGAATGTTTTCCAACCTCACCCTGCCTCCTCTTCACATGCGGCGAGAGGGAAAAGTGCAAAAAAAGTCCCCCTACGGAGGGGGGACTTGTGTCTATGTGCGGTAATTAAGCGGTAATTGAATTACCAACCTGCGTCAAGCGACGGCTGAGATGGCCTCAGGCTTTGTCATTTTCTGAACGACCGTTTGTATGGATCGTGCTCATCACCTGTTGCATGATGCCGGTGATTTCCATCGGCACGACAAATTTGGTCGATGGGCTGGAGCCAATATCGCTCAACGTATCGAGATATTGCAAGGCCATCGTCTTCTCATCGACGCTCTGCGCCTGTTCATAGATGGCCTTGAGCGCCATAGCGAAACCCTGCGCCCGCAAGACTTGTGCTTGTCGCGCACCTTCGGCAGAAAGGATGGCGGCTTGCTTTTCACCTTCTGCGCGGAGAATAGCGGCCTGCTTTTCGCCTTCGGCCACGGCAATGTCGGACTCGCGTTGACCGCTCGCTTTCGTGACCATCGCACGCCGTTCACGTTCGGCGCTCATCTGGCGATTCATCGCCTCTTGCACATCGCGCGGCGGTTCAATCTCGCGGATTTCAACACTTGTGATTTTGAGTCCCCAACGTTCGGTGACTTCATCCAGTTTGACGCGCAAGGTGTCGTTGATTTGCTCACGCTTCGACAGCACCGAGTCGAGGTCAATATCGCCGATGACGGCTCGCAACGTCGTCGTCGCGATTTGCACCGAGGCATTGACCACATGGTCTACAGCGAGAACCGACAACTTGGGGTCGATGACGCGATAATAAACCAGAAAGTCGATACTGATCGGCGCGTTGTCACTTGTGATGGCCGTCTGTGCTGGGATATCGAGGAAACGCTCGCGCAGGTCAACCGTATGTGCGACTTCAAAAAACGGCACGATAAACACGATGCCCGGCCCGCGCGTGCCGTTGTATTTACCGAGCGACAGAATGACGACACGCTGATACTCCGGCACGACGCGCACGGGGCGCAAAGCGACAAGCGTCAGGAATATGATAATCAGAACGATGATGAGAACAGGCATTTTAACTATCTCCCCTTGATCTTAAATAGCGTTTGGTGAGGATGGGGCAGGCCCCGCCCTTACCAATTTCGGAATTGTGTTACGATTCAGTTTGTAATTCGCGTTTGGGTTTGGCGCTCTCGACGAGCAGATGCAACCCCTCGCGTTTGATAACTTG
>RFIA01000318.1 GCA_003695675.1 Chloroflexota bacterium | reverse complement strand
GTCGCCCCTACTCGGCGAGTCGCCCCTACTCGGCGAGTCGCCCCTACTCGGCGAGTCGCCCCTACTCGGCGAGTCGCCCCTACTCGGCGAGTCGCCCCCCATTAGGATACGTGGTTAATCTCGCAACGCCTGCCACACCCGCTCCGGCGTGAAGGGAATCTGCCGGATGCGAACACCCGTCGCATCATAGATCGCCGATGCTAATGCCGGGGCGACGCCATCTTTCGGAATCTCGGCGACGGCCTTTGCGCCGAATGGCCCGCTCGGTTCATACGTCTCGACGAAGATGACTTCAAGCTCCGGCATTTCGTTAGCGCGATAAATGCGATAATCGTCGAACTTCGTCGCCTGCAAATGCCCGTGTTCATCATAAGCCATCTCTTCGCAATGGGCATAACCGAGCGCCTGCACCATCCCGCCTTCGACTTGGCCGGACGCCGTAATCGGATTGATGGCGATGCCGCAATCGACGGCCATCAGCAGACGCTCAACCGTCACTTGACCTGTTTCCATATCGACGATGACCTCAGCAAACTGCGCGGCGAATGGCGGCGGACTCTCGTAACTGAGATGGCTCGCCGTCGCCATGATTTGCTTTTGGTCTTCTTGATGCAAGCTGTGCAGCGCGACTTCTTCAAGCGAGACGCTTTGCCCGTTGCGGGCGATGACTTTGCGGTCGTCGAGGTCGAGTTCTTCGACCGGGACGTGCAGAATATGCTCGGCGGCATGCGCGAGAATCTGCGCTTTGACATCTTCCGCCGCTTTGAGCACCGCCCCACCACTGATGTATGTCGTGCTCGACGCATACGCACCGGTGTCGAAGGGCGTCATATCGGTGTCCGCCGCGTAGACGATGATGTCCTCAACCGGCACACCGAGCGACTCCGCCGCGATTTGTGCGAGCACCGTGTCCGCACCTGTGCCCAAATCGGTCGCGCCGAATAAGACATTGAACGACCCGTCGTCATTGAGCTTGATGCTCGCCGCGCCCATATCGAGTCCAGCAATACCCGTCCCGTGCATCGCGACGGCCATGCCGATCCCGCGTCGCAGATGCGGCTTGCCGGGCACAGTGCGCTCAACACCACGCTTGTCGTACCACCCCATCGCCCGCGCCCCGATGTCCACACATTCGTTCAACGCGCTCGTCGAGACAACTTGCTCGAAGCCCTCGCGCCCTTCGCCGAGCGCCCGCGCCATCACCATCGAGTCGCCGACTTTGATCCAATTTTTACGTTTGAATTCGATCACATCCATGCCGAGCGCTTCGGCGATTTCTTCGGTATGCACTTCGAGTGCAAAGAGCGATTGCGGCGCACCGTAGCCACGATAGGCGCCCGGCGTCGGGATATTGGTATAGACGACATCGCAGACGAAACGGCTGAAGGGCGCGTTATACGTCGTCAAGCCACGAAAGCCGGAGACCATCTGCACCGTCAAGCCGTGCGTGCCATACGCGCCGGTGTTGCCGATGATATAAAGTTCCGACGCGACGATTTCGCCATCATGCGTGACGCCGGTTTTGAAGCGGATGACTTGTGGGTGGCGGCTGCGGGCGCTTGTGAATTCGTGTTCGCGCGTGTATTCAAAGCGCACCGGTCGTCCGGTCGCAATCGTCAGATGAGCGCACAAATCTTCGATGAGCATCTCTTGCTTGCCGCCGAAGCCGCCGCCGATACGCGGTTTAATCACGCGAATCTTTTTGACCGGCAAACCGAGCAACGGCGCGACCATCCGCCGCACATGAAACGGCACCTGTGTGCTCGTCCGTATCACGAGGCGGTCGTCTTCGTCCCACCACGTCACGACGACGTGCGGCTCGATGCTCGCTTGCTGCACTTGATGCACACGATACTCGCCCTCGAATATGTGGTCAGCTTTCGCCCATTGCGCGTCGGCGTCGCCCGCTTCCGCCTCGATATGATGCACAATATTACGACTCGCATCGTGAATCTTGACGGCGTCCGGCTCATCATGAATGACCGGAGCGCCTTCTTGCATCGCTTCAACCGGGTCGAAGACGGCGGGCAAGACTTCATACTCGACCTCAATCAGGTCGAGCGCTTCACGCGCGATTTCCGGCGTCTCCGCCGCGACAACGGCCACGCGGTCGCCGACATGCCGCACTTTGTTGTCGAGGCTCACTTGGTCATACGGCGGCGGATTGGGATAGCTCTGCCCGCCGGAAGCGTAAACCACACGAGGGACATCCTTGTACGTCAAGACGGCGTGAACACCGGGCAAAGCCTTCGCTTTGCTCGTATCAATATGGACGATGCGGGCGTGGGCATGTGGACTCGTCAACAAGGCCGCGTGCAGCATCCCGCGCATTTCCATATCATCGGTGTAGACCGGTTTGCCCGCCGCGAGTTTGACGGCATCGACTTTCGCTTCCGGTTTGCCGACCGTGCGATTATGTTCGACTTCCGGCGGCGAAATAACGACGGCAGGCACAGTTTTCGTCACCGTCGCGTCGCCGCCATCATGACCATCGCCTTCGTCAAACGGCCACGGCGCATCGAACAAACCCGGCGGCGCGGGGATCGCGCGTTGCAAGGGTTCATACGGCGGCACATCCTCACCACGCATGACCGCCGCCGCGCGCAAAATCGCCTGTACCACCTTGACGTAGCCCGTCTCGCGGTCGAGCACACCGGCAATCGCCTCGCGGACTTCAGCTTCGGTCGGATTGGGATTGGCTTGCAACAAGGCGTAGGCCGCGAGAATTTGCGCCGGGGTATTGTACCCGGATTGTATCGCGCCGGTTTCGATGAAGGCTTGCTGAAGGGGATGCAAATCGCGCGATGAACCGAGACCCTCAAGCGTCATAATGGCGTGATTATGCGCTTGTGCCGCGAGGATATTGTGCGAATTGACGAGCTTGCCGTCCATCAAAATCGCATCCGCCCCGCTACGACCATCTTCATCGCCGAACTTGACGCTGAAGTAGCCCTCGCGCCGCAGCACCCGTAGCAATCGCTCATGCGGCAGCACATCCCACGTTTGTTCCTCACCGTTGATTGTGACATCTATGTGCATAAGTTTCTCTCAAAGTGTGAAAATGTAGAATCTCATTCGATACACGCCTGCAACGCCCGTCGCGTGAGCACACGCGCCATCTCACGGCGATATTCGACACTGCCGCGATAATCGGCGACAGGTTCGACGGTCACCATCGCATCGGCAATCGACTCGATGCGTTCTTCGTCTAATGGCTGCCCGATGACGTTTTCCTCAAGATGAAATACAACCACCGGCACAACGTCATTTCGATCTGTGCGCGAAATCCATTTCCCGCCGAGACCGACGATGAGCCGTTCAATTATGTTCTCGTTGTTCAATGTGGCGACTGCCGCGACATTGACAATCGGCGCGTCCGCCGGTGTGCGGGCGACGTATGCCGTGCCGACACGAGTCCCTTGTGCAAGCGGCGGAATATGTACGCTCATGATGACGCCACGGAATAAATCGTCACTTATCGCAACGAATTCGACGAACTCAGACACCATCTGTATCGTTGAAACACCCGAACCCGGTTCGCGGAAAGTCACCTCAGCGCCCAACGCACTGAGCATCGTCAGCCATTCAAGCGGCGCATCCGGCGCAATCAAGCTCTCGCCGACCGAGGTGTTGTTGCGAATATTGAGCGGGATGCTGCGCGTCAATGTCTGCTTGACTTCATCCCACACATACACCGACTCGACGACCTCTTGCAACATCGCGACCCCGCCGATATGCAGACCGTCGTCAGCATAATTGATCTCGCCGAGATGCTGTAAATCTTGCAAATCGACGACCGCTTCATACGGCAGAGTCAACCCGCCGAGCAGCATCGCGCCACCGGCAACCGGCACAGCGCCCTCTTGTTGGCAGAGTTCAACCGCTTCGTCTAACGTTTTGGGTCGGTAATATGCTTTCGGCAGCGCCATTCGTCGGTTACATCCTTTCGGTCAACATCCGCGTTGTAAATTAGCCCCTGTAGTATACCAACAAACCGCACGCATGGCACACATTCAGCCTGCATCACTCGCTACTTCTTATACACCGCGAGAATAGCCGGCACACGGTCAAACGACGGCAGCAAAAATGTGTCGCTGCCATCGGCATTGAAATACATCATTGTCGAGCCGCCGCCATCGAGATTGAAGGCATTGACGAGATTCATGTCGGATGTAGCGAGGAAGCGACTCAATTCAGAGAGCAGCGTACCGCCGAAAGTCGTCGCCATCATCACGATGCGTCCATCGGCATCTTGCGCTATCGCTGTACGCCGTGTGCGGCGGTCGCCACGTGTGTTGGTGTATGATTGCGCGCCATCGAGCACAAGCATCGGGAAGGCCTGCACCGCTTGCTCCAACACTTCGCCGAGATACGGTTCGCGTTGAGTCGAACGCACACGCGGGACACCATCCTGTACCGCGAAGATTCCACCGCGCCGTTGATAGGCCATGCCCTGCACGATGCCGTCTTGAACCAATAATCCCTGTGCAATATGTTGCGGATCGAAGAAATTGACGTTGATGAAGGCGACCGCGCCCGGCACAGCGTCGCGCCATTCAACAGCAGAGAGTGGCTCACCGGGTTGATAATGAACGCGAAATGTGTACTGCGCCGGATCAATCCGCAGCGATAACAATCGTGCCGATGCGCCCTCGCCATTGGGGCGGTCGAGACGGACATCGAAACCCGGCGCGAGATTTTCCCACACGGCAATTTGTGTAAGCGATGGCGGAGTCGAAACCGGCGTACCCGTCAGCGTCGTACACCCGGCGACGAAAAAAAGCAATACCCCAAAACGCTGACGCCTCACCCTATAGCATAAACGGCGAACGACGGGCCACTCAAAAACAACAGAAAATCGCAAAAAGACACCTCACCAATTACTGATGCGATGCCCCTACTATAACATCCCACACAGACATTTCAATCTTGTGAGACAACTGCTTCCATGCTATACTTTCGCGCACAAAAATCAAGACAGGCGGGCGCGTAGCTCAGCTGGTTAGAGCGCACGGTTCACATCCGTGAGGTCAGGGGTTCG
>RFIA01000317.1 GCA_003695675.1 Chloroflexota bacterium | reverse complement strand
CGAAAGCTACCGGTCATCGATGGCGATACCGTTGTATCGCGAAGATTATGTCGTCGGCGTGTTGAATGTTGAAAGCCGGGAAGCCAATTTCTTCCGCGAAGAACAAGCCGGCTTCCTCAGCAGTCTTGGTGACCACGCCGTCATCAGTATGGAAAATGCCCGCTTACTTGCAGAACGCCAACATCGTATCGAAATGCTCACTCGGCTGCGCGATTTAACGCTGCGATTGTCCAGCACAACACACTCGCAAGAAGTGGCAACAACCGTGCTGGAAACAGCTTTGAATCTTGTCGATGGGGCAAGCGGTGGCTTGTATCGCTACGATCTTGAATCGGGCAACATGGCATTGCTCGCCACCGCGTCGCGCCAGCAAAACGGTTATGTGCAAAATGGCGAAGTGGTCGATATTGCAAAAGCCGCCGCCCTCAACGGTACGTTCCAGCAAGGGTACAGTTTGATTCACAGCGACGATCATGATGCGATGCAGAAATGTAGTGTGGTCGCTGTTCCGATCAAAAAACAGAACGATGTGAGCGAAGTGTTCATTATTGTCTTCAACGACGAGCGGCAAATCCAACCGCGCGAATTGAACACTTTAGAATTATTGGCGAGCCAAGCTGCGGGGCATCTCGAAAATGCGATGTTGCACGAACGGATTCGCGCCGGTAATGATCGAATGCGGGCTATTCTGGACTCGACGCGAGATGGTGTCATCTTGCTCGACCAAGCCGGTCGTTTGGTCGAAAGCAACCCGTCGGCGGAGCGTTTGCTGGGTATCGATCTCGAAGATTATACCGGGTCCTATTTGTGGCGCTTGTTGCTCGATCAAACCAGAAATGACAGTCCGAACGATTCATCGCACGACGGGCTGCGCAATTGGGCGCGTGATTTGCGGCTCGGACCAGAAGGCATCACGCATCATGAGTTCACACGTTTTCTGCCCGATTCTAAAGTGCATCTTCAAGTTGTGGGTTCCCCCGTGTGGAATTCAGAAAAGGAAGTGGTCGGGCGGCTTTTGACCTTGCGCGACATCACCGAAGCCAAAGAACTCGAAGCCTATCGCGAGGGGTTGATGCACATGGTTGTTCACGACCTGCGCAACCCCTTGAGTTCGATTATCAGTATGCTGAGCTTGATTGAGCAAACGATCCCCTATCCTGAAGAGTTGCAAAGTTTGCAAATCATGGTCGAAAACACCACGAAACGCGCCGAAGATTTGCACGAAATGGTCGGCATGATTTTGGACATCTACAAATATGAGCAGAAAAATTACGAACTCAAATTGAAGGAAGTCCAGGTCGACAATCTCATCACGGATGCCGTACAGACATTGGAAGGGTTGTTCCAAGAAGCGGCCATCAACGTCCAAATTGAAATCCCAGACAGCCTGCCAAAATTGTATATCGACTATGCCAATATCAAGCGTGTGCTCGTCAATATATTGGGCAATGCCTACAAATATACGCCGCACAACAGCACCGTCTGTGTGCATGTGTCGCCGATGCCAAATAAATCGCAGCTCAAAATTCGTATTGTAGACAGCGGGCCGGGCATTCCGCCTGAACAACGCAGGCGCATTTTTGAATTGTTTGAACAAATCGAAGACCAGACGGCCAAACGCGGCGGCAAAGGAACGGGAATCGGCCTCGCATTTTGCAAGCAAGCCGTCGAAGCGCACGGCGGGCGCATCTGGGTGGATGATGACGGTTGTTTGCCCGGCGCTTGTTTCGCCTTTACCTTGCCAACGGTTGTGCCGCACTAATTGATAAACCAACTGGCATTCGCATATCGATGTCGTCAGGAGCTTCCAGCAGTCTGACAGCAAAAACCGCAGTGTCTACGCGCGGAAACTTGAGTTTCTGGGGGCATCAAACGACACGCATTCCAACAATCTGACCAGATTATTTGCTGCCCTACTTGTGGAATCCCAAAAGTATTTAAAAAGCGATTTGAACCGTCAAGAGTGCCAAGAAAGGCACAACGCGCCAAAATGTGGCATCACTTACTATGTGACCACCACCCAAAATCTCATGGATCAGTGAATAATTACTACAGCGATTTATGACCAGTCCTCAACTAGCTAAGGTCGGAGTGTATCATGCGTGAACGATTAAAGTATCTCAAAACTATCGGCACAATATTGCGATTCGCCAATCCATTTCGTTACCTGCGGCGCGGCTGGTTTGTGTTGACGAATCGCTTGCGGCGGCGCCATCGAATCGATTATGTGCTCTTGATGCTGCCCGCATCGATGCCGGTTTTCCCGGAAAAGCGTGGTTGGTTGCGCCGTCGTTTACAAGGCACACCGCCCATGAGCCTCACCCAATTGCAACGCAGCTTTGACCGCATCGCCGACGACCCGCGTCCGGTGGGGGTGATTTTGCATTTGCGCGGTTTGCAGATGGGATTCGCCGACCTGCAAACCTTGCGCGCTGCGATAATGCGCTTGCGAGAACGTGGCAAGCGTGTCGTCGCTTTCGCACCAGAATACAATAATGCGTCATATTTTCTCGCCAGCGCTTGTGATGAAATTTTGATGATGCCCGGCGGTCAGGTCAATACAACCGGCTTGCGACGGCAGGCCGTCTTCTTGAAAGATGCGCTCGACAGTCTCGGTCTCGTGATGGACGGCATCGCGATTAGCCCTTACAAAAGCGCCTTCGACACTTTGACTCGCAGCGATTTCTCGCCGGAGAATCGCGAGCAGCTCGAATGGCTGCTCGACTCCGGATACGATGTGATGATTAACAATATCGCCGCCGGTCGTGGGATGACGATTGAGCAAACGATAGCGATGGTTGATGCCGCGCCGCATCTCGACCATGAGGCGCATGATGCCGGTTATGTCGATGCACTGCTCAATGAAGAGGGCTTGAAAGCGCATCTCGATGTTGAGCATATCGTGCCATTCCAACGGGCGTCGAAGATATTGCTCAAACAGCCGGACAAACGGCGAGAGCAATACGTCGCATTGATACGAGTCGGCGGGTTGATGATACGCGGCACAAGCGCCAAACCGCCCGGCAATATCCCATCGCCCGTGCCATTCGTTGGCGATGAACGCACCGGAGACATCACCGTTGTGCAGCAGGTGCGGTCATTGATGCAGGACGACTCTGCTGCCGCCGTGATTCTGTTCGTAGACAGTCCCGGCGGCGACGCGCTCGCCGCCGAAGCGATGCACGCCGCTTTGACGGAATTGGCGACAGACCGCCCGCTCATCGTCTACATGAACAATGTCGCGGCATCGGGCGGCTATTACATCAGCACAGCCGGGCGTTGGATTGTCGCGCAGCCGAGCACAATTACCGGGTCGATTGGCGTCATCATGGGCAAACTCGTCAGCAGTGGATTGTGGGGCAAGCTGCACATCAATCGTGTCAGCCTACAACGCGGCGAGAATGCCGACATCTTCAGCGATGAGCAGCCTTTCACCGATGGGCAACGCAAACACATGCGGCAACACATCGAACGCATTTACGATCAATTTGTCAGGCATGTCTGCGACAGTCGCGGCATGACGTGGGACGCGGTGGATGCCGTCGGCGGCGGTCGTGTGTGGACGGGGGAGCAGGCCAAAACACACGGCCTCGTCGATGAACTCGGCGATTTGCGCGTGGCGTATGACAAAGCGTGCGCACTCGCCAATTTGCCGGAAGAAACGCCGCTCGTGTATATCGAACCGAAGAAAGACCAGTCACTCGCGCCGCAACTTGCACAGCAGGCCGACCCTGCCGCAATGCTGCGTTATATGCAAGACGGCCTGCGCATGATAACGAGTGGCGCCGCGCAATTGTTGATGCCTTTCAAATGGGACGAGTAGTTCGAGCCACCCGTCCTCTCGCCTCAGCTTACCACTCGGCCAGCCGATCAACGCGGCATGATGCACACCGTCAGCTTGTCGGGCGTCGCCGCCGGGCACGTATGTGGTTGATTGTCGGTTGTGCTATCGACGCCGAATTCTTGCGCCCAAAAGTTGACGCTTGGGTCGAGGTCAAGCCGCGCGACGAGATCGCATGGTTGGGGTGGTGTGCCGGTATTCGGGCCGCCGTTGGTATACAGCAAGCACTGCCCCGGCGCGAGTTGATTGATTCTGCCGATGGTGTCGGGATTGCCGAACACGTCGGGGTCGCCGAATTCAAAGGTCGAACCGGCGACGGAAGGCGCATTGTTGATGATTTGCACATTGTTGAGCAACATCCATTGATCGTCGGAGATGTTGCGGACGATGAGTTGGTCGGGGGTGTAGGCGAAATACACGAACGGCGTCGAGTTGTTTCTGCCGCGTGTTTCGAGGAAAAGCTCGCAGCGACCCGGATTGGCAACCGGGCAAATGCCGCGTTCGACGCCATTTTGGGTGATGCTGAATTGTGTCGCGTTGTGCGCCCCCGTCCAAAAATGTGCGGCGGGGTTGGTCGTCGATGTCCAGAAAATGGATTCCGTGCATTCGTCGATGCGTTTGGGTTCCCTACGGCTGACCGACCACACCTGTGCGCAATCGCCGGGATCGAGGCGGCGATTCCACCGTGTGGCTGTGAAGAAGGCTTCTTGTGTGCCGTCAATCGCCCGCAGCACGATACCTTCTAAGCGGATGCGGTCGCCGCTTTGATTGACAAGTGTGAGATCATTGTCGTCATAGATGAGCACAACATTGTTAGAGCGCAGCACTTGCACATCCACTGTCGCACCCGTCTCGACACGTTCACCGGCGGGCGGCGATTGCCCGCTGATGCTGTCCTGCGGGAGACCGGAGTCCGGCGTCCAACCCAAATTGTCTTCAGCACCGAGACGCAGCCCGGCACGATTGAGGATGGCGGCGGCTTGGGGCACACTCATGCCGGTGACGTCGGGCACGGTGACGGTGTTGCCCTGCCCGGCGACTGTTTGTGGCAAGATTGCGATCAGAAATAATAAGACGATGCAGATGATCCATCGTTGTCGATATTTAGGTCGAAGCATGTTTGCCTCCCGTTAATAAATAAAACCGGTTTGTTGAGCAGCTATTCAAAGATCATTTGCCTAAATTATAATATGCTTGCGCCGGTCAATAAAAATAAGACCTTAGTCATGGCGTCGATTCGCGGCTGTTTCAGGGGGCGCAGTACGGCGGCGCGGTGTTATAATGAGCCGCACGAAAACGATCTGCCGTTGATTTGATCGTGGAGAAAATCATGAACGAAACATTTCGTTACATCACGACGATTTGCATTTGGATATTGGCACTCGGTGTCGTGATTACGGCACTCATCACTGGAAATGCGGATGATTTCACGGCGTTGGCCTTTTTGATGACGGCGGGCGCTGTTTTCGGCACATTTTTCATTTGGCGCTATAGCGGTCAACAACAACCGCACATCGCTGAGCAGGCCGAGAAAGCGAAGCGCAACCTCAGCCCGCGTGTTGAGCGCTTGATGCAAGAACTTGACGACGAAGAAACGGTACAACTCGTCGAATTGTTGGACGTTCGCAAACGCGATGGTTGGCGACATGATGAGGTTTGAGCGCGATGCCCGATGAACTCGAACCGATTCCCGGCGATGAAGCCCGCGTTATCCTGCGAGAGGCTATTCGTGAGCGACTCGGTGACGATTGGCAGCAAGTCGAAGATGGTTGGGAAGTCGTCAGTCAGACGGATTATCGCGCCCGTTTGACGAAAGGCGGCACCAATCTTGATTTTTATGTCGATCTCGTCGGCGAGGTAACTGTCGAAGAAAAGCCGGTCAGCCCGGGACAGGATGTCGGGCGTTTAATCGCGTGGATGTTGCTGCTGCTGGCGTTGACGATTACCTTTCTGTTCGCGCGTGCTGTCGGCTGGTTGTGATGTGATGATCGTATCTGCTCGGCCTAAGCGAGCGGATCGATTAGATTGAACCGCGAAGACGCGAAGGACGCAAAGAAATGATGAATCCTCATTTGTGTTGAATCTTAAACTTTTCAGGTGTGTTGAATCTTAAACTTTTCAGGACATGATATGCGCACGCTGCTCGATAGATTGATACTGCTTCTCATCACGATTTTTGCGTTGTTCGTCGTCGCCTTCATCGCGTGGTTGACGGCGCAGACATTTTAATCATGATGGTGATATTGCGCGTGCTTAGGGGTGGGGCGCGGCAGGCATTCTCTCGCGACCACCTGCTCACTTTTGGCTTGCTGCTCATCGTCACGCTGATTGCATTGCCGGTGCTCACCTATCCGCTAGGCCGCGATCAAGGCGAATTCGCGACGATTGCACGCGGCATCCTCGACGGGCGCACGCCGTATACCGAATTATGGAATCCAAAGCCGCCCGCCGTATTTTACGTCTATGCGGCGGCGATGACCGCCTTTGGACGCACGGTGACGGCACTGCGAGCGATTGACCTCATCATCGCGCCGGTCATCATGTTGGCGCTGATACGACTCGGCACGCGCATCACAGGTGACCGCCGCGTGGGGTTGTTTGCTGCGTTGGTTTTCGGGGTCTTCTATTTCACGGAAACATTTTGGACGCTGACGCAAAATGATGGCATCGCCTTGCTGCCGATGACGCTGGCGATGGTGGCGATGTTCAACGCAGTTGACGGCACGGGCAGCGCAAGCGCTTGGCGCTGGGCATTCGTCGCCGGACTCTTCAGCGCGTGGACGTTGTGGTTCAAGTATCCGTTCGCGTTGTTCGTGGTGGCGCTGGTGATGGGATTTGTGCTCAATCGACGGCACAACACAGACGACGGCGCAACCCCACCCCCTAGCCCCCTCCCCGTACACGGGG
>RFIA01000316.1 GCA_003695675.1 Chloroflexota bacterium | reverse complement strand
GGACTCAACACACGAACGAGTTTGGCCGATGCCGTTGTACCCCGAATATGCCAAAGCGATTGAGTCCGACACGGCAGACATCAAGAATTCGGGCGGGCGTCAGGGGGGTGTCGGCACATCGGCGATGTTCCTTCAGAATTTCGTCGATTACCCGGCGTGGGCCCATGTAGACATCGCCGGCGTCGCCGGGATAGCGGGGGTCGGCGGCAGCAATGACAATCCCTACATCCCCGGCAAAGGCGCGACCGGCTTCGGGGCGCGTTTGCTGGCGAACTTCGTCATCAATTGGGAAACGCAGTAAGCAGCAAAGGGAACAGCAGCCAGCAGATGGGGCGTTTTGGGCGCGAGGCGCTGCGTAAAAGCATCACCGTTTGGAAGAAGCCTTGATGACGACTTAGGGCCGCCAAGAGATACCCGCCACGGGCACATCATGCGAGATTTGCGCAATCTCGCCGGACTCGAGGTGATAGGTATACAACTCCGTGAACGGGCCGAAGCCGCCGATGAAGGCGATGCGATTCGCGTCGCCCGTCCACGCGACGCTATTACCGAACAAATTCCCTTGAATGTCGAGATTGTCAATCAAGACGCGCGAGTCGCTGCCATCGGCATTGGCGAGATGCAGTTGATACCCGTCATCAGCATGGCCGACATAGGCCAGTTGTGTGCCGTCCGGCGACCAAGCGATATTGCTGCCAAATTGGTCGCCGACTGCCGCGCCGCCGGTCGTCAGCCGGGTGATGTCGCCCGTGCGCACATCGACGACATAATACTCACTGTTCATGGGGGCATCGCGATCCGAGACGAAGGCGAGGCGTGTACTGTCCGGTGACCACACCGGATTCAAATCTTGTGCGCGGTCGTTCGTGATGCGTCTGACATCGCTACCATCCGTATTCATCGTGTATAAATCAAGTTGATTGTCCGCAAATGACATGAATGCGATGCGATTACCATCCGGCGACCACACCGGGAAACTGTCCGCAAAGTCATTGTCGGTCAATTGTCGTAAATCTTCGCCATCCGCATTGACGACAAAAACTTCGTCATCGTTGCCGACACGCGCTGTGAAGACCAATTGACTGCTGTCCGGCGACCACGACACCTGCAAACCGGGATGCGGCGGGCCGACTCGCCGCACCGCACCGCTTTGCACATCCATGACGTACAATTCAGAAATACCAATCTCGTCCGATTGATACACGATGCGCGTGCCGTCCGGTGACCACACCGGATTCAAGTCGTGAACCAATTCATTTTGTGTGATTTGTTGGGTGATTCCACGATCTGCATCGATGACAAAAATCTCAAAACCATCGATGCCCGGCGTGAAGAAAGCTACTTGCCCGGCCGCTTGCAAGTCAACCGACCGCCCGACATTAATGGTGATGTTGTCGAGCACGAAGAAAATAGTCGCAATGGCAAGACCGCTCAATATCAACAATCTCGTGACAACAGCGCGAGATGGTTTTTCGTCGGGCAACGAGTTTTGTATTTCAGCGAAGATACGCCGTCCGGCGATACGTGGATTGGGTAATGCGTGTCGGGCGAATGACATGGATGACCTCCTATTAAATCTTCGAGATCATATTCCGCGCCATACCACGGCATCGCCCCGACCTCGCGTCGTTTTTCAACCGGGACTTGTGCCAACAATTGACGCGCTTCTTGTGTCGCCGTCTCGAACTCGACCATGATCTCATTAATCGACTAACGTCCTACACTATAAGATGTTTTCTCGTGTGGCGCAATTTATCGTTACCCGCATCAATTTTTGATAATGATTGTTTGATAATGATTGATGAATATTAACAAAATGTGCGCAAATCAGGTTGCTAAACACACCTTATAATTTGATACAGGAAGAAGATTGAGCGGAGCAAATCGTGGCAGTTCAAAAATTGGTCGGGCAAACATTAGGGCATTATCGACTCATCACGCCCATTGGCCATGGCGGTATGGGAACGGTCTTCCAAGCGATGCACATCAACACCGGGCGTGAGGCTGCCGTCAAGGTGATGTTGTCGTACCTCAACGAGAATGAAGAAGCGCTCAAACGTTTCGAGCGCGAAATACAAGCCATCGTCAAGCTCGAACATCCACACATCGTCCCGGTCATCGATTACGGCACAGACGACAGTATCAGCTTCATTGTGATGCGTTTACTCAAAGGTGGCACGATGGCCGATTGGTTGGCGACGCACGGCCGTTATGATCTCAAAGATGCCGTCAAACCTATCGGGCAAATCAGCCGCGCCCTATCGTATGCTCATCGCCAAGGTGTCATCCATCGCGACATTAAACCGGCCAATATCCTCTTCGATAACGACCGCAATGCGTATTTGAGCGATTTCGGCGTTGCTAAAGTGCTCGGCCAAAATAGTACCCAACTCACCGGAACGGCGGGTGGCATCGGCACACCCGATTACGCCGCCCCCGAACAATGGGTGCAGTCCGACGTTGATGCGCGTGCCGATGTTTACGCACTCGGCGCTGTGGTTTATCACATCTTGACGGGTAGAACACCATTCGATGGTGAAACGCCGTTCGCGACAATCAAAAGTCATTTCGAGGAAGAACTGACTCCGCCCTCTGCAGTACATCCCGGCGTGCCAATGACGATTGATTTTGTGTTGGAAAATGCGCTCGCCAAAGACCCGGACGACCGCTATCAGTCGGTTGAGCAATTTTACAGCGCTTTCAAGGCGGCGATAGCGGGTCGATTTGTTGGCAATGGAAATATCGCTCGCCATCAGTCAACCGCGCCCATGACCGTCGCCTTCCCCGACAGCGATGCCGCCACGACTCCGTCCGCCGAAACTGTATCTTATGCAGGCCAACATCGCCCAATGCGGCACTATCTATTTGCGCTTGTGCTGCTGCCCATCGCGCTTGTATTGCTTGCATTGTTGATGCTAAGAGATGATGGTGACGTTTCAAACATCGATGATGTTTTGCCGACACTCGCGGAAAACGCGCTGCTTGATAATTCGAGTGCGACACCAACAGCCACTCTCACATTCACGGCGACCGATACGAATACACCACAACCAACTTCAACTCATACTGACACGCCGACGGATATACCAACCGATACACCGGCAAGTACACCAACAAATACACCTACGCTGACTCCGACCGCGACCAATCTTCCCTCTGTGACACCGCGTGTCGTGCGCGTGACGGTGATCCCATCGCCGACGAGTAATGTGCCCCCTCCGCCAACCGACGATAATGGCAATCCGCCGCCCCCGCCGCCGCCGACTGCAACCCATCAACCCCCGACAGCCGACGTACTGCCGTCAGCGACGCCGCGCCCAACGAATACACCGCGTCCGACCGACACACCGACTATTGACATCAGTGCGCCCGATGATATTGGTGACCTCATCGACGGTGATGATGATAACAGCATCGGCAGTCGTTGATTGCATTTGTCACCACTCATGACATTTTGTGTCTTAAATCGCGTTCAAAGACCAACTACTCGACCGAGAATTCAATCGTCAGGCTGCCGAGATTATCGCCACCGCCGCCCGACTCCGAAAAAGCCGTCGCGGTGAGTTCGTAATCGCCCGGACTGAATGTGCCGCCGTGGAAGTCGCCACCGCTATCGCCGAATAAAGCGTATGGCGCGAAATTCTCTGTTTGTGTGCGCGAAGTCGGGCCACTCAATGTGAAGCGAACACTCCCTAAACTGCCGCGTGCATCGGCGCGAATATCGAGATTGTTCGTCGGCAGGTTAGAGAGATCAATACGACCGCCACAGGTGACCGCCTGAATAGGCGTGTCGGTGTCGGCGTTGATGAGCGTGAAGCCAGTAAATGGCGTATCACCGCCGCCTACTTCAATGGAGATTAGAATACAATTGAAAGACCGTTGTAACGACTCGCCAAAGACAGAGAGGATGGCAATCACAACGACCCCGACCAATACGAGAATCAAAGCATACTCAACCAATCCTTGCCCAAGTTCGAGTCCCTTTTTTATGTTCGTTTGCACTATCCTTCCCCACTTCCCCACTTAATGTACAATAATTGTCAGAGTCGTTGCAAAATTTCTTCATATATACCACACATTGCTCTTCTGATGGCGTTGAGCTATCAGAATCATACAAATTTGGCGTTAAGTTCAGGTGTGTTTGGCGAACACAATGCCCGATACATTCGTTAGCGTCACCTAAAGTAAAATTCATGTCACAGTATAGCAAAT
This sequence comes from Chloroflexota bacterium, assembly GCA_003695675.1. GTDB lineage: Bacteria > Chloroflexota > Anaerolineae > Aggregatilineales > Phototrophicaceae. The sequence continues at coordinate 2 of RFIA01000316.1, read as the reverse complement.
AT
>RFIA01000315.1 GCA_003695675.1 Chloroflexota bacterium | reverse complement strand
TGAAGCCCCTGTTATTATTCGCTTTCACAATATATTTTATCTATACCATCGTGACGGGTCATCTCGCCCGTTATATGGATTTACGCTTTGCGTGGATGGCTTATCTCGCGGCGGGATTGTTTGCGTTGTTGGCCATGTTTAATTTGTATGAAACAGTCTTCCGGCGTGCGGTGACGAAACGCTTCGTGTTCTCGTGGCCGACTTTGATTGTGCTAGCGGCGCCGCTTATCATTGCCGTGTTGTTACCGACATCGCCAGCGCAACCTGACCCATTCACACGCAGTATTAATCTCGACACGGCATCGCCGTTACAAGACCGTATTTACCGCACCGACCCAAGTCAGTGGGATGTGCTCGATTGGTTGCAATTGTTCAACAGTACCGATGACTTGTCGGCCTATGATGGGCAACAGGTGAGTGTACTCGGTTATGTCTATCGCGAGGACGATGACACTGCTCAACAATTTCATCTTGCCCATGATGCGACTTCGACCGACATCGGCATTTCGGTCGAGTGGGAAGAGGGTGCATCAATTGACTCAGACAGTTGGGTGCGGATTCGTGGTGTGTTTATATTTGTCGATGACGATACAGGTGGTGTCCTCATCTTGCACCCGAACAGCATTGAAACCGCACAACCGCCGCTCGGCCCACATTCACATTCTTAATGCGTCACCATAGCCTCATTCCAGTTTAACATCTTCTTTTTTGTGTGGTCGTAGCCTAACCGCAGGGTACGCGAAGAACTTTCGTCAACCAAACGACAGGCAAAATGACAGTTTCATCGTTATATTTATGCTGTACAATGCAAAGGATAATCATCTTCTATATATATTCAAACCGGAATGTAGAGCCGGTTGACGATAATCGGATTATCATCGGGGGATAGAGATGGAAGCAATCCGATATAAAATTCAATTGAGCAATATTTTGGTGACATGGAAACGGATTTCACGTTGGTTGCTTGAGCGTTATTATCATCTGGCAACGACGACAAAAAAGAAAATCTTGTGTTCGATGTTGATCTTCCTGCTCCTCGCAGCCGGGCCGCATCTGCAACCGACGGAAGACATCCAACTTGGCGAAACCTTATCGGGTATGCTCTCTTCTTTAGAAGCGGAGGCCACATTCGCTTTCACAGCAGAGGCAGAGCAAACGGTACAGATTGAACTCATCGCAACTACGGACTCCTTCGCCGCGCAATTTTCAATCACCAACGAAGATGGCGCCCTGTTAAAAGCGCTCGGCAACCCGACCAACTTGCGCATGATTAGCGACCTTGTCACCTTCCCGGAAGATGGTGATTATTTCATCGATGTGACGGCCACCGACCAGCAAATGAAAGATGGCGAGTTTATCATTCGTGTCATCAATCCGCCGAGCAATATCCCACCGATGTTGTTGATGGAGATGCAGCCTGCTGCTGGAATGTTACGGGCTGGGAATACGATTCGCTTCAACTTTGAGGCCAATCCTGAAGAGGCCTTGACGCTTGATGTCGACTTCACGGAAACAGAAGTCGATGGCTTGAGTGTTGAGCTGCGCGACGAGAGCGATACGATTGTCGCTTTGCTTGGCGCCGGGTTGATGGGGGGCGAGCTGAATATTCCGCCCGGCGAACTCGCATATACGCTAGAATTGCGCAATGAGCAGAGTAATGCGGTTGGCCCCATCGGGTATCAAATTTTGCTCAGGCCGCCTTCCGGCGCACCGATACAGATTGTCCCACAACTGTCAGAATCGTCACAAAATGAAAGCGATTCGTCAGAAGCGCTCACCCAATCAGGACAAACGACATCGTCCGGGGCTGTTGTGCCGATGCGAACCAATACCCCGCCCCCACCGACCGAAACGCCCATTCCACCCGACACGCCGACACCCTCCGGCCCGACGCCTACCCCCCGTGTTGCGGGGGACAATGATGTTTCGACCGTTGTGGACTTCAATGGCGCCCCCGCGAATCATCGTGGTGCGGTATCGTCCCCAGTTGGAGACCGACAAGATACGGTGCGTTGGCGCTTGTTCAATCTCGATGCACAGAGCGCTCCGCCAGGTTCAATGTTCCGTATCATTGTGACTTGCACCGGGCCGGGGGCTGAGAGTGTGATTGTTGTTTTTGATGATGGGTCGGAGCGTACCTGCTTTGACGGAAACGCCGTCTTCGAGACACTTGTCACGACATCGATGCGTATCAACGGGTCGTTCGTCATCCGCGCCCTTGAGACCGACATGCCGGTCTTCAGCGAATGGGAAGCAACGCTGCTCTTCGTTCAACCCAGTGATAGCAATTAATCACGACAGACGATACAATTTTTTGCTCATGATTTAACTGAACTATAACAAAGCAAAATCGAACCACAAAAACACAGAGAGCGCAAAGATGATTTTCTCTGCGTTCTTTGTGGTTCAATACATTTTCATTTCAATCTTGTTTTCAATTTTGTTTACACGATGGACACTGAAGGGCAATTTCTTTGAACGCCACAATTGATGTCGTCGTCAGCGGCCATTTAACAATTGACTTATTGCCCCGCATGGAAACCGTCGGTTTGCGCGAATTGCCGTCGCCGGGGCATTTGTTTGAAACCGGGCCGATGGATTATTCAACCGGTGGCGCCGTCTCGAATACCGGGCTAGCGTTGCATCGTCTCGGTGTTGATGTGCGCTTGATGGGCACAGTCGGCGAGGACATTCTTGGTCAAGCGGTCATCAGTTTGCTTGATGCGCGTGACCCCATCTTGTCGCAATTTGTTCGCCGGAGCGACCAACCGAGTTCGTACACGATTGTGTTGTCGCCGGAGCGTGTCGACCGCATCTTTCTGCATTATCCTGGCCCGAACGATACGTTTGACGCGACGTATGTCGATTTTGAACAGGTCGCACATGCCCGCATCTTTCATCTCGGTTACCCCGTCTTGATGGGACGCTTGATGGCGGACGACGGCCTAGAGGTTGAAAAAATTTATCGGCGGGCAAAAGCGACCGGCGTCGTCACTTCGCTGGACACAGCACTGCCCGACCCAACTGGTATTTCAGGCCAAGTCAATTGGCGCAAATTGATTTCGCGTACATTGCCGTATACCGATATTTTTGTGCCGAGCATCGAAGAGATTTTATTCATGTTGCGCCGTAACGATTTTGATGCCTGGCATGGCGATGTGCTGTCACATTTGACGGCTGACTACCTCGCCGATCTCGCGGATGAATTGTTGGCGATGGGCGCCGTCGTCGCCGGGTTCAAAATGGGCGAGATGGGGATTTATCTACAAACGGGGAGTGCCTCGAAGTTTGAACGGTTATCTCGTTTGCCAATTGATATGACACAATGGGCGAATCATCGTGTGTGGAAACCAGCTTTTGAGGTCGAGGTCGTCGGCACAACTGGCGCGGGCGATTCTGCATACGCCGGGTTGCTGACAGCGATGCTCAAAGGCCTGCCGCCGGACGAAGCGGTGACGTGGGCGTGCGCTGTCGGTGCGTGCAATGTCGAAGCGCCGGACGCGACCAGTGGTATCCGCACGTGGGAAGCCACCGCCGAACGGTTACAGTCCGGCTGGCGACAACGCGATATTGTTCTGGCCGGATATGGGTGATGTGATGCTGTCTACCGCGTATATGCGACAAGGGTTGCAAAAATTTTCGTGTATACTGGACTATCAACTCGATAAAATAGCTTGGATCGTAAACCCATGCCCAAAATATATAATCTGAAAATTGGTCACATCGTCCCCGTGTTGGTTGTCCTATTCGCAATCGTCTTGATTTTTAGCGCCTTCCCATCCGAAACAGCGGCGCAAACGAGTGATCGAGATGCCGAATTTGAAGTGCTCGGCTTGCTCAATCAATGGCGGCTCGAAGAGGGCTTGTCCCCCTTGCGCTTGAACGATACATTAACTGATTTGGCGATGTTTCAAGCCGATTACGTGCGTACCCTGCAACCGATTCCCGACGGCCCAGCGATACACATCGGGCGACAAGGAGAACTCGTCAAAGACCGTGCGTTGTTCGATCAATTTAACTGGCCGTTTTATGGGCGAAGCGAACGGATTGCGGTCGAAGAAATCGCGGCGGTTAATTCTGCCGAAGATTCTGTCGCGTTTTGGATGAGTTCGACACCCCATCGACGAGCGGTGACAAACCCACAATATCGCGAAGTTGGTATCGCGGCTATTCCGCATCCTTTTGGTCATATCTTCATTATTGTTCTCGGCGCACGGCCTAATGTGTTGCCTGTGCTCGTGCATCCTGAAAGTCGTGAATTGTATCTGACGACGGAGCAGTCGATTTATGCACGCGATACATGGATTCAGGATGTGACGCAAGTCAGATTATTTGATGCTGATGGCCGCCCGTTGCAAGATGATTGGATGGATTGGCAAGAAATGATTGCCTTACCGGAGAATGTCGGTGACCGAGTCTTCGTTCTCATGACCGATGGCAATATTGAAGTGATGTCTGTCGTTGACTTAGAGCAGGACATTGTTGTTTTACCGGGTCATGTGCCACCGCCAACGGCTGAAGAATTATTGCTTGCTATTCCAACTGCTGCTCCCCTGCCAACCGCGACACCGATTCCACCGGGACCGGAATTGCTCGTGCTCTATGATCGCAATTCGTTGACATTGGTGAATGTCAGTCGGCAAGCGCTTGATTTGGGTGATCTGGAAATTGTCAGCGATGTCATTACTTTAGATATGTTCTGGTGGGTACAAATACGAGATTTTCCGATTTTTCAATTTCCATCGGGCGACTGCGTTCAGGCGTGGTCTGGTAATGCAGTTGATAGAAGTCCCCGTAAACCATCAACATGCGACAATCGACAGTCGGCACGGGCTAGTTTGCGCCCGGATGAGCGATTCTGGCTTGAAGGCACATTTGAGGTGTGGTTTGGCGGTGAGCTGGTGGCGACTTGCACGGCGGGTGAGCGACGTTGCGAAATCGACTTGCCGGGCTTTCCATAAATGCACCTTTGAAAATAAACGTTATCAACCGCCAAGACACCGAGGACGCCAAGAAAATCAAAAATTCAACGTATGCGATCAATTGTCAATAGCATGAGGTTATCATCAATGATATATCGAAAACGCATTGTCGTCATGATAATATCGCTTGTGTTTATCAGTCTCGCTTTTGCAAATGGGGTTGTTGCTCAACCCAAATATCCTGTTTGTAGTAGCCCCTCGACATTGCCGATTAAAACGGTCGGAGAGTGGGTATTGGGTACACCGATGCCGACGCCACGTGCTGAGGCTGCTGTGACCTACCTTGACGGCAAAATTTATGTCGCTGGTGGATTGACGCTCAATGATCTTGGTTCATTCACACCGGCGTTAGAAGTTTACGATATTGCGACGGATTCATGGGAGCAGCTCGCGCCGTTGCCGACTCTGGTGCATCATACACAAATTCGTGCTATTGATGGCAAATTGTATATTGCTGGCGGTTTCAATGTTGATTTTGTGCCTATCGTTGAGGGATGGGTTTATGATATTGCGACGGATACGTGGGACACCATTGCGCCTTTGCCCGAACCGCGCGGTGCACACCAACTGTTGGTATTCGATGACCAATTGTGGGTCGTTGGCGGCGGTGACGAGAGTGCTGACGAAATAGACAATGTAGATATTTTAGTTTATGATCCGCCGACTAACACATGGAATGCCGGCCCGACAGTGATTTCTCATGAACG
>RFIA01000045.1 GCA_003695675.1 Chloroflexota bacterium | reverse complement strand
TGAATTGCAAGCGATCAATTCCTTCTTGCCATGGGTACAGATTTCAGAAATGGCTGCCGATCAATGGGCCCGCAATCTCGGCATTCAGGTTGATGTCGTTGAACTCGAACGGACACTCTTCATCAACCGCGCCCGCGACAATGAACATCAAATGGCCGTATGGACGAATAATGGATCTTCGATCTTGTATTTGTTCCCGCGCCACGCGATCCCCGTAGACCCGACCGAAGCGTTCATGGGGCCGGCCTTCGCCCAATGGTTCGTCAGTGGTGGTGAACGCGGCATTGAGCCGACCGATCCTAATCTGCTGCGGATTTACGATTTGTTCAACTCGCTTTCTGGCGCGACAGAAGAAGAGCGCAATGCCGCCGTGCAAGAAATTTGGCGTATTCTGGTTGACCAACAATACGGCATCGGCACAGTCGGTCAATCTTCAGCGTTGATGGGTGTTCGCGTCGTCAGCAATGATTTGGCGAATGTGCCAGATCGCGCTTGTATCGCGCAACACTGTCGTACACCCGGCGGGATGCACCCAGAACAATTCTTCTACACCAATCCCGAACGTCGTGAAGGGTAAACGATAAAGCGTAACCATTCAGTTTACACAGTGCAAAAGGTAAGGGCACAGCACGCTGTGCCCCTACTGATATTTTCTTGGTGTCTTTGCAGCTCATCACATTTGAACAACATCATTGCTCCGTACATCGTCATGATATAATATTGAGAACGATGTTCAAGCAAGAGGTCATCTCATGTTAGCATTTTTCATCCGGCGCATTTTACTTGGTATTGTCACTGTTTGGGCGATTAGTGTTATCTCGTTCATCGTCATTCAATTGCCGCCCGGCGATTTCGTCGATGCGTATATTGCGCAAATTGCCTCGACCGGCGGTGTCGTCGCGACGGAAACAGCCGACCAATTGCGCAGTCAATACGGCATCGACCAACCGCTCCCCGTACAATATGTCAAATGGATGAGTCGCATCTTGCGCGGCGATCTTGGCGTTTCGTTGGAATTTCGTGTCCCTGTGCGCGAAGTCATCGGCGACCGTATCTGGCTGACGATGGCAGTCTCGTTCGGCGCAATTTTGGTGACGTGGGGATTGGCGCTCCCGATTGGGATTTATTCCGCCGTCAAGCAATATTCGATTGGCGATTATGTGGCGACATTTATTGGCTTCATCGGCCTCGCGATACCGAATTTTTTGTTGGCGTTGATCTTGATGTATTTCGGCTTCAAGTGGTTTGACTTGAATGTCGGTGGTTTGTTCTCGGCGGAATATCGCATTGCGCCGTGGAGTTGGGCAAAGGTTTGGGATTTGATCAAGCATTTGCCGCTGCCGGTGCTGATTCTAGGGCTAGGTGGCACGGCGCAATTGATCCGCATCATGCGGGCGAATCTGCTCGACGAATTGCATAAGCCGTATGTCATCACGGCGCGGGCGAAGGGCTTGTCCGAAACGCGCGTCATCATGAAATATCCGGTGCGGGCGGCGCTCAATCCATTTGCGAGTACGATGGGCTATCTGATTCCATTCGTGGTGTCCGGCAGCATCATCGTCGCGACGGTGCTCAGCTTGCCGACGATTGGCCCGACGTTGCTCCGCGCTCTGATCGCTCAAGATATGTTTTTGGCGGGCGCCATTATTTTATTGCTTGGTGTGCTCACTGTTATCGGCACAATTTTGTCTGATCTCCTTTTGATGTGGATTGACCCACGTATTCGATTGGAGCAACACTAATTGACTGAGACGATTTCATCCCCAACTGGACTACCTGCCGAAGCTGGCGCCACAACCCCGGCGGTCGTGGATGAGGTTTTGCTGAGCGAAGAACGTATCGCTGTCGCCTCACAACGGCAACTTATCTGGTGGCGTTTCCGCAAACACAGGTTGGCAGTCATCAGCGGTGTGATTATTATTTTGTTTTATTTGGTTGCGATTTTCGCCAACTTTTTGGCGTATGCCGATCCGACATTAACCGAAGCGCAGCGTTCGTTCATGCCGCCACAACCGATACATCTCTTCGACAACGGAACATTTCGCCCGCACGTACTCGGCGTCGAAGGGGCGCGTGACCCGCAAACTTTCAAGCGTGTGTATGTCGAAAATCCGGAAGACATTCGCCCGCTACGTTTATTTGCACACGGTTATTCATATAAATTTTTGGGGTTGTTTAAAACCGATATTCATCTCATCGGGGTCGATGGCGCGGCTGCCGAAGAATCGCTTTTCTTGCTCGGCACAGACCAACTCGGACGCGATATGTTCTCGCGCTTGATGATTGCGACGCGCATCTCGATGTCGGTCGGTTTGGTCGGCGTTGTGCTCAGTTTGGTATTGGGTGTGACACTCGGCGGTCTTTCCGGTTTGTACGGCGGCGTTGTCGATATTGTCATTCAACGCTTGATCGAAATTATCCGCTCGATTCCGACGATTCCGTTGTGGATGGGGTTGGCGGCGGCGCTACCTCGCGAGTGGTCGGTCGTGCAGGTGTATTTCGCCATCACGATTATCATCTCGCTCATCGGTTGGACGGACTTGGCGCGTGTTGTGCGTGGGCGCTTCTTGTCGCTGCGCTCGGAAGATTTTGTGTTGGCGGCTGAACTCGCCGGTGCCGGTACGATGCGCATTTTATTCCGCCACATGGTGCCGTCATTTTTGAGCCACATCATCGCCGCGATGACGCTTGCACTCCCGGCGATGATTATTAGCGAGACGGCGCTCAGCTTTCTCGGTCTTGGCTTGCGGCCCCCGGCGATTAGTTGGGGGGTGTTGTTGCAAGGCGGGCAAAATATTCAAGCGATTGCCAATGCGCCGTGGTTGTTGATTGTCGCCATTCCGGTCATCATCGCCATTCTCGCGTTCAACTTTTTGGGCGACGGCCTGCGCGATGCCGCCGACCCGTATGGACGGTAGGGGATACGCCTGATGAGCAACGAACAACACGAGGTCATCCTCAGCGTCAACAATCTCAAAACGTATTTCTTCCAAGACGAGGGGACAGTCAAGGCGGTCGATGGCGCATCGTTCGAGGTCTACAAAGGGCGCACACTCGGCATCGTCGGTGAAAGCGGTTGTGGCAAGAGTGTGACGGCGCGGTCGATTTTGCGCTTGGAAGAAAAGCCCGGTCGCATTGTCGATGGCGAAATCACGCTGCTGCGCGAAGACAACAGCACCATCGAATTGACCGCGCTCAAACAAAATAGCCGCGATTTGCGTGCCATACGTGGCAGCGATATTGCGCTCATCTTTCAAGAACCGATGACGTCATTCAGTGCGCATTACACCATCGGCAATCAAATCATCGAAATGATTCGCTTGCATCAGAATGTCACCAAACGCGAAGCGAAAGACCTCACAATCGAATTGCTGCGCCGAGTCGGTATCCCGAAACCGGAACGTCGCATCGACGAGTATCCGTTCCAACTCAGCGGCGGTTTGCGGCAGCGCGTCATGATTGCGATGGCGCTCGCCAATAATCCGCGCATCTTGATTGCCGACGAACCGACAACCGCCCTCGATGTGACGACACAGGCGCAAATCCTCGACCTACTGCGGCAGCTTCAAGAAGATACGGGGATGTCCGTCATCCTCATCACACACGATATGGGGGTCGTCGCCGAGATGTGTGATGATGTCGTCGTGATGTATCTCGGTCGTGTGGTCGAAACGGGGCCGGTTGATGATATTTTTCATAATCCACAACATCCTTATACCCGGTCACTGTTGACATCGATACCGAGTGTGTTGGCCGAACCACGCACTAAATTGCCGACGCTGACCGGCGCGATTCCACATCCATATAATCGACCGCAGGGTTGCGCTTTTCATCCGCGTTGTTCCGAATTTATGCCCGGCAAATGCGATCACTTCACACCACACTTGCAGGCGCTTGATGCTTCGGGGATACAGCACGTCAGTTGTTTTTTGCATCACGAACCGGTTGCAGAAAGCGCAGAACATATCTCATGATGAACGGTCACGATCAGTCAGAAACGATTCTTGAAGTCAAGAATTTGAAGAAATTCTTTCCGATTCGACGGGGATTTTTGCAGCGTGTCGTCGGCGAAGTTCGCGCCGTCGATGATGTCTCGTTCACCATCAAACGCGGCGAAACCTTATCGCTCGTCGGCGAGAGCGGTTGCGGCAAAACCACGACCTCGCGCTGTATCATGCGGGCGCTGACGCCGACAGAAGGCGATGTGCTCTTCCGTCTTGAGAGCGGCGAAACCTTCAACATGGCGACACAACCGAAACGGCAATTGCGTGGCTTGCGCCGTCATATTCAGATGATCTTTCAAGACCCGTTCTCGTCGCTCAACCCGCGTATGACGTTGTTCGACATCATCGGCGAACCGTTGCTCGTCAATGGCGTCAAGAGCCATGACGAACGCACCGACCGAGTGTCCGAATTGTTGACGCTCGTCGGGTTACGCCCGGAACACATGCAGCGCTTCCCTCATGCGTTCAGTGGCGGGCAGCGGCAGCGTGTCGGCATTGCGCGGGCGCTCGCCCTCAATCCGAGTTTGATCGTGGCCGACGAACCGGTCTCGGCGCTTGATGTGTCGGTGCAGGCGCAGATTCTCAATCTGATGCTCGACCTGCAAGATCAACTTGGTTTGACGTATCTGTTCGTCGCGCACGACTTGAGTGTCGTCAAACACATCAGCGACCGTGTCGCAGTGATGTATGTCGGCAAAATTGTTGAGGTTGCCGAGACGAAGAAGCTCTTTGATTTCCCGAAACATCCGTATACCGAAGCGTTGCTTTCCGCCGTGCCGAAACCCGACCCGCGTTTGCGGTCGGAACGTATCGTGCTTGAAGGCGATGTCGCAGACCCGGCCAATCCGCCGTCGGGATGTTATTTTCATCCGCGCTGCCCGTATGTGATTGATCGTTGCAAAGCCGAAACACCGCCCCTGCGCGAAGTCGAAGGGGGACAATTGGTCGCTTGTCATCGTGCGGAGGAGTTGACGCTGAAAGGTGTCAGTGTGAATTAGAAACAGACGGACGCGATATATCGTGTCCCTCATAAACAACCTGCGTATGGCATAGGGAGATGTCAGCATGAGCGGACAACGATTCCCCTCCATAGGGCTGTGTCTATGCGCCCCCGCTTGTGGGGAGGGGCTAGGGGTGGGGTCAATTTTGCGATTTAATATCATCTGTTGTCACAGGAGTAATCAATTATGGAAGTACGGCATCTGCCAACGCCGGAACATTTTGAGCGCATGAATACACAGGAAGTTCGCGAGCATTTTTTGATACAAGAATTGTACGTGCCCGGCGAAGTCAAGCTGGTTTATTCGCATGTTGACCGCATGATTATCGGTGGGGCGGTGCCGGGTGAAACGGGGTTGACACTTCCGGCAGGCAAAGAACTCGCGGCGGATTATTTCGCCGAACGGCGTGAAATCGGCGTCATTAATATTGGCAGTGCCGGTAGCATCCGGGTCGATGACGAAACATATATCATGAACAACAGCGACATGCTTTACATCGGGCGCGGCAGCAAAGACATCGCATTGTGCAGCGATAATCCTGATGACCCGGCGCGTTATTATCTCGTCAGTTTACCGGCGCACGCACCCTACCCGACGACTCGCGCCACTATCAACGAAGCGAACAAAATCGATCTCGGCTCACAGTCGGACGCTAACACGCGCACCATCTACCAATACATTCACGAAGGCGGTGTACAGAGTTGCCAACTCGTGATGGGCTTCACGGCGTTGGAAGATGGCAACGTGTGGAACACGATGCCCGCGCATACCCATGAACGCCGTTCTGAAGCGTATATGTATTTCGATCTTGAACCGGACGCCGTCGTCTTTCATTTGATGGGTGCGCCAAAGGAGACTCGTCATATTGTGATACGCGACGGCGAAGCTGCGATTTCGCCGAGTTGGTCAATTCACGCCGGGTCGGGCACGAAGCGTTACAAATTTGTTTGGGCGATGGGCGGCGAAAATCAAGAATTCGATGATATGGATTTCATCCCGATGAGTGAATTGGCCTAAGTTATTGTTGAAAGGGGGCCGCAAAGACATAAGCGAGGAAAATGGTGTCACACGAGCTGATTTTGAACTTGTGGCTTTGCGGCTTTTTTTGTCAGGACTTACCCAATCGGGTATCTTGCACTGTGCCGCCCGATGTTCAAACATCCGGCTACCCAAATACCAAACCCACTAAAGGGGTTATTTCGGGGCATTCGATCCAATGCAGTACCCTTCAGGGTACTTGGCTTTGTGGCAGCCGGAAACCGCTATGTCTACGTGCGGAGAATTTATGCTCTGGTTGCCTCGTGATTTCTGAACTGTGTAAGTCCTGTTTATCATAAAGCGACGCCCATGCCGCGCTACGTTGAATCGTTTCGTTTGTCTTGGCGTCCTTGCGATTGATCTGTTCTATTTTCGAGGGGGTGGAAGGTACACGAATGCGATACCGAAAATTCGGTGCGACAGATTTAGAGGTTTCCGAGATCGGATTCGGTGCGTGGGCCATCGGTGGGCCGGGACGACTCGGCCCGAACGAAACCGGATGGGGCGACACCGATGATGCGGTTTCGCTGCGCACACTTGAAGCCTGTCTTGATTATGGCATCAACTTTATCGACACGTCGGATGCCTATGGTAACGGGCACAGCGAAGAGCTTGTCGCGCAGGCCTTCAAAGGCAAACGCCATCAAGTTGTGATTTGCACAAAAGGCGGCAATCGTACCATGCCGGACGGCACTTGGAAAAAAGATTTCTCGCCCGAATGGATTCGCAGCGCGTGCGAGGCGAGCCTGAAACGCTTGCAAACCGATTA
>RFIA01000314.1 GCA_003695675.1 Chloroflexota bacterium | reverse complement strand
TCAATTCGCATCAGCAGTCGGCGAAATCGTCGCTTCTTCCTGCAACGCCGATTGCTGTTGACCGAATTTGAGAGTCTCGCTAAATGACACCCCTTGATTGAGCAAACCGATGATGCCCCATATCGCGTAGCCGATGACGGTCATACCGTGCAACAGAAAGCCGAGTGAGAGCGCAAGTTCCGACGACATGTTGACGGCTTCACCGGCGACACGCAGCGCTCCTTCAAAGGGGCCAATTGCCGCGACACTGACCGGTATCGCGATGCTGAAAGATGCAAGCGTCACACCGAGCACTGACGTCAGCACACGGTCAACATCGTCAATGCCGAGCGCGAGTATCAAGCTGTAAAGCGTGACGAACGAAAACAGCCACGAAATCAGCGTCCAGCCGACAGCATGAGCAAAACGATGCCAATTCGTCAATGGTTGCAAACCTTCAACGATGTGCGTCAACAATCGGCTGAAGGGCAGACGTTGCATGACGGGGATGCGGTCTTCAAGCCATGTCAAGATGTTGTGTGCGATATGCGGGCGCCGGGCAAAAAAGAGTAGAACGATGAAAACGACAACCGCCGCGATGCCGAACAGCACGGTCACTTGTGAGGCTGCATCCGGCACTTGTGGTACGCGACTGAGCGCGACGGCGAGAAAGATGACGACGAGCAATGTGTCCAGCAAGCGTTCGACGAGGATGCTTGTCGCAGCCGTCATGACCGGGACACCAGCACGCCGCGCCAGCAAACTGCGGGCAATTTCTCCGGCGCGAAAAGGCAATTGATTGACCAAGAAGGTGATGTTGACGATGTGAAAGGCTTGCATCGGCGAGATTTTATCGTCCAACAAGCCGCGCCAACGCACCGACCGCGTCCACAAGCCGATGGTTATCGACCCAAAGCTGACGCCTATCCATAAGACATTAGCCTGTTGAATGCTATCCCATACATCGGCCAACGGGACTCCCCGCAGTGCGAGCCACAGAAAAACCGCGCTCACGAGGAGACTAACCAGCAGAAAAATAATCCGGCGCATTGATGATGCTTTCGCTAAGCCCAAAGTTATTCACGAATGCGCCGCATCATATACGGATACCGTGTAGGGGCACAGCTGCTGTGCCCCTGCCCTACGAATATTAGCGTACATTCGCGGTTGAAAATTGTACCAGCGATTAATCATCTTTGACACAGCCGGTGAACGAAAACGCATACATCGCAAAGCCGCGTGTATGAACACGCAATGTGAGTTCGTGCTGTTCAAAGCCGAGATTGCGTACCAGATTATACATACGGGGACGGTCAACAATCACACGACCATCCGGCGTGACATCAAGACCGCGTATTGTTTCATCGAGCGGTTGCTCATCTTGCCACACTTCGACAGCGACTGGCTCCGGGTTCAACATGCGTTCGACCGTCTGCACATGCGGCGTCAGCACGGCATTGACCTCGACCGCTTCATACGGTAGGTTGACGAATGCCGCGCTCTGCCCCTGATATTCGATGAAATGCGACCCCGCTTGCCACGCGCCGGAGACGTAAAACGCATGGGGTGGGCGCTTGTCTGGCATACGATACAACATCGGTGCGCCGCGTGCATATCCTTCGGGGTTGCCGAGCGCGCCGTGTACAAGGCCACCGTGCAATTCCGGTGTCGGGCGATAGCACACTGCGCCGGGACGGTCTTCGTCGCGAAACGGTTGCATGATTGGCGGCAGGTCGAGTGTGCTATCTTTCTCGCGCAATACAGCTTGTATCGCTTGTTCAAATGCACCGTATCCACCTTCACCATGACTCTGATAGCGGATATAACCGTCGTGGTCAATCAGATATTTGGCGGGCCAAAACCGATTGGCGAACGCATCCCATGTTTGATAGTCGTTGTCCATCAAGACGGGATACGGAATCTCGAATTCGTCAATTGCCTGTTCGATTTGCTGGCGTTCACGCCCAAAGGCAAATTCTGGCGTGTGAACGCCGATGATCGTCAGCCCTTTGTCGGCATAACGATTGTGCCATTCGCGGATGTAAGGCAATGTGCGCAGACAATTGACACAACTATACTCCCATATATCGACGAGCACCGCGCTGCCGCGCAGACCGCGCATCGTCAACGGACGGTCAACGTTGAGCCATTCGCCACGACCGAATTCCGGCGCTCGTAGATGACGTTTGTTGAGCAAATCTTGCAGCATTCACACACTCCACAACAATCAATCGATAATAACTACTGTAACGCAAAGTGTGCGTCACGACTATGATGATTCATCAACAAGACGATTGTAACTATTCATGTCGTGGTCTGCGAGATAGAGAAATCAAAAGATTCAACATAAAGCCACAATGGGCACTTTGTAAGAAAGCGCCTCGTCCTCTGCGTCTCTATCGATTCTATTTTTCTGACCGACGATTCATCTTAACAGCAGAGTCAAATGAGAATACAGGTCATCTCTATCGCCCGACACATATCGTCACCCGACAATGTTTTGTAAAAGTTACTGCAAATACTGCAAATGCACCCCCACATACTCCGGCGTTTTTTTATGGCGGCAGTAAGGGGGGGGGCTGCCGCAAAATCGGTGGCGACTAAACTTAGTATTTCGCTCACTAGTATATTAGCAATACTTGTGCAAGGTTCACCCGACTAGGCTCTGTTGACATTTGCGCTTTAATGCAAAAATAGGGGGCAATCGTTGGGGTAACCCTTCAGGACATTGCACGCAATGCCCCAACAACATAACAGCACGATTGCTCTGTTTTGACGCCACCTGATTCCTCAGCAAGCAATGAAATGTCAACACAACTTAGTTACC
>RFIA01000313.1 GCA_003695675.1 Chloroflexota bacterium | reverse complement strand
CCATCATTCTCATGGTCATCATCGCCGCGCTGGCAACCGTCGCGCTGACGCATGACATCGCCGCCGCCGGGCACGCTACTTCCGGCAGCTAAAGCCAAATCAATCCAGCTTAATCAGCTAAATGGTCACAATCGTGAGATAGACGGGCGAAGAATTTTTATATCATCAGTGAAAACTTCAAGCCTAAAGGAGAAATACATTATGGCAAACCTCGACCACACTCCTGTCATGGACGTCACACCTTGGCCTGCGGGACAGGGATTCTCAGGTGCAGATGATTGGTGGCAGTATATGCTCAGCCAAGATGAAAAACATCGCCTTGATCATTTGATGGGACTGGCATTGATAAATGACGATGTCGGGCAACGTTTACTTGAGGACTGTGACGGTTCATTGCTGGATGCTTTCGAGCTTTCAGAAGAGACACGTCATCGCCTGCGCTCCATTAAGGCGTCATCCTTGGTTGAACTGGCACAGGCGCTCGTGTCGGGCATATAAAATCTTGACAATTTCGCCCAAATAAGCCGCGGTTGCAAACATTGGTTGTTGTGGTAATGTTATAAACCCAAGAACAACTTAGTTTGCAACCGGCTTGTTTCTATCTAATCGACCCTATACCGAAAAGATCAACATGATGCCACAGATGACTATCCTCGTTGTAGACGATGAAGAAGCGATTTTGACTCTGGTTAAGGTGATCCTCAAAAGAAAAGGTTATACTGTTGAAACAGCATCAAACGCGCATGAGGCGCTCGAGATGCTCGAAACCTTGACGCCGGATCTTTTTATTCTTGATATTATGATGCCACACATGGATGGTATCGAGTTGTGCCGACACATTCGTACCCGGCCCGAAACGGCTAAAGTGCCCGTGATTATGCTCACTGCACTCGGCGGCCTCGAAAATATCAATCGTGCGATGGAAGCTGGTGCGAACGATTATATTGAGAAAGCGAGTGTGGCGCAACAGCTTGTTAATCGCGTCGAAGATTTTTTTAGCCCGGTTGGTTAAGTAAGATTAGTCCATAGTCGCCCGAATAACCAACCAGCAAAATTGGCGACATCAATTTTCTTTGCGGACGAAGCAAGTGGCTTTGTCCTTTTTGTTTTTTCGTTTCAAAAGCAAAAAATCTACTCTTCATCAAGAATCGTGCTGCGTTGGCCTGCAAAAAAGCTGATTAAATAGTCAGCGCTTGGATACCCTATTTCTCGTATCGCGTCGATGACTGCTTGCGTGTTGTATGCTACCCGATGAAATTCAATGCGATAACTTGTCTCGTCAGCCGTGATGATGACATAACTCGCTCGTAAGTCGCGATGATGGGGATTGCTGATGCTGCCGACATTGACGACATGCACAGCGTTGACGCGCCGCTCTAACGGCCAATGTGTATGGCCGACGCACACGAGGTCGGCTTCGCAACCCGCGACGAGGCGAGCCAAGACAGCATCGCTCGTGGCCGGCGCGATTCCATCACCATCATCGCGACCCGGCGCGGCGTGAACACACAACATGCGTGTGCCGTCCGGCAGTGTCTCGCGATGTTCAAGCGGCAGGCCAGCCAACCAATCGAGCCACAACGTCGGCGTCAAGCAACCGTGTGTCCATGCAAAATTCGCCGCGACTTCGGCATAGGTTTCGGCCAAATCCGGATTGTTGCGAACATCATCGACGGACGGCGGTGGGCGCTCACCGGTGACGAGATAACGGTCAGTATTGCCACGCACGAAGTGGATATTCGGCAGTGTCACGAGACGGCGCAGCACCATGATGGGATCATAACCGAGCGCGGCTAAATCGCCGAGCACACGATAGCCATCGACCCCGCCTCGCGCTTGAATGTCGGTCAAGACGGCGTGTAATGCCAACAGGTTGCCGTGAACGTCTGAGAAAATTGCCAATCGCATGAGGAATCTTTCGCCTTGCTGTGTATCGTCAAAATCCACACGGCTGTATTATACCCAACTTTGCACAGCGCTTCTCGATTGGTCGCTCATTTGAATCGCATGAATCGCAGCGATTTTCTTTGCTTTTGCCATGCGCTTATTTTATCGAAATGGTAACTACTCAGGTTGCGTCTTTGTCAAAAGAAAAGTAAAAAGATTCACCGCAAAGACGCAAAGTGGCAAAGACCGCAAAGGATTTTATAAGGCAGTCTCGGCGTTCTTGGCGTCTTGGCGGTTTAATCATTTGTCATCCCATTCATTTGATGTTAATCATAGCGCAGGACGTTGAGCGGCTTCTCGCCGGACGCGCCCCATACCGTCAACACGGAGGCGATGAGTGTAATCAGCAACGCCAACCCCATCAACAAGAAGGCGGTGGCGAATGGAATCGAGTCCCCGATGGCGCTGTCGAACAACTGCGTCAACATCAGGAACAACATCAACGCGCCGATGCCGACCCCCGTCAACCCGCCGATGATGCCCATGATGCCGTTTTCGAGCAGCAACATGCTCAGCACGCGCTCGCGCTGCAAGCCGACGGCTTTCATGATGGCGATCTCGCGCCTGCGTTCCATCGTCGTCAACGCCACCGAATTGGCGATCACGACGCCGCCGGTGAACAAGGCCAATGCCGAGACGAGGATAGGGAAGGCGGTGAACTGCGTCACAAGGCGATTGATGAGATCGTTGAGCAGGCGGGTTTCCAGCAAGAATGTGCCCGGAATTTCGTTGAATGTGCGTTGCAAATCGCGCAGTCGCGCTTCATCGACTTGGACGACGGCGCTCAATTGCCCCGGTTCGAGTTCGGGCGGGAGCGAATCGAGGGGCACATAATTGGGCGAGCCGGTGTTCAGGTCGATCCCTCGTCCATCTTTCATGCCGACCACCTCGAATGTCAGTGTGTTGGTTTCGGGGTTGTCGCTGTCGACAAAACGAAATGTGAGCCGGTCGCCGACCTCGAAGCCAAGCGCAATCGTCGCTTCGTTGGCCGTCATGACCATCACCGGTTGGCCGTTGTCTTCGGGGATGAGCTGCCGCCCGGCGTAAAAATCAAATTCGGGCAAATTCGAGTCGATCTCGCGCCCGTCGATAGCCCTGAAGGCGAAATCCAGCAAATCGTCGTAACCCGGCCCGGCGCCGCCGGGATCGAGTTCGATGGCGCGTTGGCGGAGTTCGTCGAATGTGATCGTTTGGTTTTCGCTCACGTCTTCGACCGTCAGCAATTCGACATCGTGGGCGCCGACGACGGCGAAACTTTCAACCCCATCGAAATTCGCGAGTGTCGTCTCGACAGTTTCAAGGGTATCGCCCGACGCAAAGATGAGCACATTGCCGCCCGACTGCTCAACAATCAAGCGTTCAAATTCGTCGAGTATCGTTGTCGTCAGCATTGAGATTAAACTGAGGGTGAAGATACCAACTGCGAGCGCCAACAGTGTCGATGCTGTGCGTCCACGCGCAGCGAGAATCGAGCGCAGCGCAATCTTGAGATCAACGATGCCGAGCGACGGGAAGAAACGCCCGATGATGATGACGACAACCCACAGCAGCACATACAAGATACCGGCGGTGATGAAGGCCCCCAATAAGAACAATACCGCTGGGACGAAAAAGCCGAAAAGACCGGTAAGCGTTGGCATGATGACGAGGAACAGCAACCAGCGCAAAATACGTCGCGGCCAGCGCTTGTGTGTCCAATCCGTGAACATCTTGCCCGCGAGGACGGCGACGCCCCCCAAGAAACCAAGCACAGCGCCGACACTGGCCGAAATCATGGTGATGTCTGGGCTGGTTGGGGTCGTTTCAACCGGTTCGACACTTTCGGTCGTATTCGTGCCGTCGTCTTCGGCGGCGAGCAGACCACCAATCATCGGTTGGGCGACAAGACTGAGGGCGAGAATCACGACGATGACGGCTGCAAATGACCGCAGGCGACCGGCTTTCGGCATCGGTGTTTCAGCCGGGTGCAGCACGGTCGCGGGGCGCACTTGCCCAGCCGAGAGGGTCGGCAAGAAACCAAAGATTGTCGTGATGAGCGCCCCGACGATCAGGCCGGTCAACGGCGGTTCGGGTGTGATGCGGAATGTGAGCGATTGCGCGAGGAAGTTTTCGGCCACACCTTTGATGGCAAACGTCAGCACCCAACCGAGTACAATCCCCAAAAGGCTGCCGAGTACCCCCATGATGAAGGCTTCGACGAGAAACAGAATCGTGATCTGCTCGGCCTCAAAACCAATCGTCTTCAACACGGCGACTTCGACCCGGCGACGGCTGACGACGACATTCATCGTGTTGATGATGCCGATGCCGCCGATGAGCAGCGAGATCAACCCCATGACACTGACGAGTTGGGTCAAGATATCGGATACCTCTTCGTTTTGCGAACGGACATCTTCGGTCGATGTGATGTTGAGGTAGGGGAAGCGTTCTTCAAGCGCGTCGTCCATCGCGTCGAGCTGCGAGAGATCGTTCAGCCGCAGATAGATGTTGTCGGCGGTGACTTGGCCGCCGTCGAAGAATGTCATGGCTTGTTGGTCGAGATAATAAAACCCGATCAAAGCCCCGATGATATTCTCGAATCCCCCTTCGACATCGGTGGGGACAATGCCGCGGATGGTGAAATCGGCATTGACACTGTTCAAACGCAGGGTATCGCCGACTTCAGCATTGAGTTTGTCGGCCAGATTGCGAGAAATCACGATGTCGGTTGGCGCATTGATGAGCGTGTCGAGGGGACGCCCATCTTCCGACACGACGTCGCCATACCACGGATATTTCGCCGTCTCGACGATGAGGGGAACCGTGAAGGGGTTGACGGTGTCTTTGGCCGGGATGCGGACAGCCGTGCCGGCGACACCGGTGACGAGTTGGCGATAGGTCAGCTCGGCCACGCCGGGGAAGTGTTCGTCGAGCCATGC
The DNA here is from genome assembly GCA_003695675.1 of Chloroflexota bacterium. Taxonomy (GTDB): domain Bacteria; phylum Chloroflexota; class Anaerolineae; order Aggregatilineales; family Phototrophicaceae. The sequence goes on along the minus strand of RFIA01000313.1, from coordinate 1,301 downwards.
TTGAATCGTTTCGAGTCCCTCTTGGCCGATGGCCAATTCATCGAACGGGCCGTATTCTTGGACGACGCCATCTTGTTCGCGGGCGTCTTCTTCTTCCGGGCTGAGCGGGTCTTCGTCGAAGGGGCGTATCGAAATCCGAATATCGCCGCGATTGCTTTCTTGCAGGCTGCCCGTCAGCGTATCGTCAATCATGACGCCGAGCGTCAACAGGCTGACAATCGCCGCGACTCCGGCGGCAATCGCCAACAGTGCGAAGAACGTCCGGCGGCCATTGACGGCGAGGTCGTTGAGTGAATGTTTGTAATAAAAACGAAGTTGTTGCAGCATAAAGCACCGCCTACTCTTCTACCGGGATGGCATGCAGTTCGCCGGTGGCGCGTTTTTGACGCAATGCGCGAACGGCTTCCATTTGGGCGGTTGAACGCGGGTCGTCGCTGGCAATCATCCCATCCACAAGGGTGACGACTCGGTCGGCCTGCGAGGCGACTTCCATATCGTGCGTGACCATCACAACCGTCGTGCCCCACTTCTTCTGCACCGTGCGCATCGCTCGCATGACCATCTCGCCGGAGGCCGAATCGAGGTTGCCGGTCGGTTCGTCGGCGAGCAGCAATGGCGGTTGGTTGACGAGCGCCCGCGCGATGGCGACGCGCTGCTGTTGACCGCCGGAAAGTTGATTCGGGCGATGCCCCATACGGTCTTCGAGACCGAATGCTTTGAGCAATTGTTTGGCCCGGTCGATGGGATTGCCTTTGCGTTTGCGGCTGAACTGCGCCGGCAGCGCGACATTTTCTAATGCCGACAGAGTCGGTATCAGATTGAAGAATTGGAACACGAAACCGATTTTCTCGTTGCGGATGCGCGTCAATTCGCGTTCGTTGAGGTTCGTGATATCAACGCCGTCGAGGAGAATCGTGCCTTCGGTGGGGGTATCTAGCCCGCCGATGAGGCCAAGCAGCGTTGATTTGCCGCTGCCCGACGGCCCGATGATGCTCAAAAATTCGCCGCGTTGTACAGTGAGCGAAACGCCGCGCAGGGCATGAACGGTGACTTCGCCCATTTTCAATTCTTTACGCAGGTTGTATGTTTCGATGACATTTTCATCCATGATGTTGAGTGCCTTTCTTTGATTGGATTGATGCTAACGTGAATAGCTGACGGCGCTTTGCGCCTTTGTGTGGATTGCTTGATCTGAGCAGTTATGCCGCCAGACATTGAAATGTCCGGCTACCGAAATACCAAGTCTGCTTCAGCAGACTGTGGCGGTCGTGACATCGATCTGAAGCCATTTGACAGCAATT
>RFIA01000312.1 GCA_003695675.1 Chloroflexota bacterium | reverse complement strand
CGACAACGAACGCACCATGCTCGACTACGCCGAACGCAAACGCGACGCGCTGCCGCATCTCGCTGACCGACTCAAATTTTATCATGGCGATGCGCTGACACACACATTCGATGAACGCTTCAAACTCGTGTTACTGCCCTACAATGTGCTACCGCATCTCGGCACACAAGACATGCAAATTGCGCTGCTTGAACGCTGCCGCGAGTGGGTGCATGACGACGGCCTCATCGTCATCGATATGCCCAACGCGGGCGAGACCTTCGCCACACAAGACAGCGATGCCGTCATGTATGAACGCAGCTTCATCGATCCCGAAAGTGGTCATTATGTCATCCAACAAGCGGTGACAGCGCTCGACCGCGTGCAACAAATCCTCGAAATTACGTGGCTCTATGACGAAATCGACGGTGATGGTATTGTCAGACGCACCGTGTCACCGACTCGTTACCGGCTCATCTTTCAATCCGAACTTCGCCTGATGTTCGAGCGCGTCGGTCTCGCATTTGAAGCCGTCTACGGCGACTTCGACCGCAGCCCGTTTGCTGACGGTTGCCCGCGTATGATTGTACTTGCGAGGCCGGTATAAAGGCTTTGTGATATGATAAGGGTAAACTTTTCAAAGGATTTGTTATTTGAAAACCCTGACACTTGAATTACTCAAACAACATGCCCGTCTTTTCCTTGAAATTCAAAATGATGCGGATGTACCTGAGCTTTTCGGCGTTACCGACGGCAAGGCAGTCGGTACGTACATTGAACACACTTTTCAAGATTATCTCGAAGCACAATTTGAATATGAACGTGGCAGTTCAGCAAGTGGCATAGACTTTCCTCGTTTGAATGTCGATTTGAAAGTCACCTCAGCACGGCAACCGCAATCATCATCGCCATTTCGCTCGGCAAAGCAAAAAGTCTATGGGTTGGGCTATCATTTGCTGGTATTTGTTTATCAGAAAACTGATGATGAAACTCAGCAAGTTGCTCGCTTGAGCTTTCGACATGTTATCTTCATCGATAAAGATTACACGGCTGATTATCAAACAACTCGCGGCATACTGAATATTTTAGAGCATGACGGCAATATAGACGACATTGATGCGTTTCTTCAGGAACGCAACCTCCCGTTAGATGATGTCGGACGGCGAGAACTCGCGACACATATCCTACAACACCCACCTCAACAAGGGTATTTAACCATCTCCAACGCGCTACAATGGCGATTGCAATATGGTCGAGCTATCAATCTTGCAAGCGATAATGAAGTGATGGGCTTAGAGTATGTATTCGGAGTCACCGATGAATAAAAAAATTCTCGGCGATTTTCAAACACCGTTGCACTTGGCAAAACAGATTGTGTCACGATTAAATGATGATGGGTTTCATTGGGCGCGGGTATTGGAGCCGACCTGTGGCATGGGGAATTTTATTCAAGCCATCATAGAAGCTGAACTGCCGGTTGAAGCAATCATCGGGATTGAAATTCAAGCGAATTATGTGCAACAAGCATTGCGCCTTATCACGCTCTCCGACACGCGCATTCAAATTCTCAATCAGGATATTTTTGCATCCGATTTGCGGCAGTGGCACACACAAGACCCATTGCTTATTCTCGGTAATCCGCCATGGATTACGAATTCGGAACAAGGTGCGAAGAACGGCGACAATCTGCCAACAAAATCGAATTTCAAACAATTAGCCGGTCTCGACGCACTAACCGGCAAATCGAATTTTGATGTTGCCGAATATATCTGGATTAAATTGCTTCACGACTTCAAACATACTGATACAACAATCGCGCTGCTGTGCAAAACATCCGTCGCCCGCAATGTATTGCGTTATTGTCATGATGCACACATCGGCATTCGTGATGCACGCATGTATCGTATCGATTCGCAAAAGTGGTTTGCAGCAAGTGTGGATGCGTGTCTTTTTGTGCTGAGTCTCACCGACGAACACCCGGATTATGCAATCGATGTCTTTGCGAATCTGTCCGCACAATCCCCTGAATCACAAATTGGATTTGTCGACAAAACGCTCGTCGCGAATATTGACACTTACCACGCGACTCGCCTCATCGCAGGAAGAAGTCCGATAGAATGGCGACAGGGAATCAAACACGATGCGGCTATGGTGATGGAATTACACCGCAAAGATAATCGTTGGTGCAACAAAGCCGGTGAAAGTGTCGATGTTGAGGATGCGTATATTTATCCCCTCTTGAAAAGCTCTGACTTGCAAGCACATAAATCGTCGTTGCCAACACGCGGCGTTATCGTGACGCAGCAATATATCGGCGAAGATACGCATCGATTGCAAGAGTCAGCCCCGCGTTTATGGCGCTACCTGAATCATCACGCCGAGATATTGGATGCTAGAAAATCGTCCATTTACACAAACAAACCGCGCTTTTCGATTTTTGGAGTTGGCGATTACACATTCGCACAACACAAAGTTGTTGTATCTGGATTTTATAAACAAGCATTGTTCGTTCCCGTCATGCCGGTGGATGGCAAACCTGTTTTGTGTGACGACACCTGCTATCTATTGCCGTGCAAGTCCGCACTTGAGGCCATCGTTTTAGCTGCAGCATTGAATCACACGCTGACGCAACGGTTCATACGGAGCATCATTTTTACGGATGCCAAACGTCCGATTACAAAAACGTTGCTCAGTTCAATCAATCTTGAAGCGCTCATTGAACATATTCCCCTCAATGAATTACAAGATTGTATTGACAGTTTGCCCTTGATAATTGGGACACACTCAACAACGATTCGTGTTGGAGAAGACCATACGCAGCTACTCAATGATTTGTTCGCTGTTGAAAAACGCTTACTTTAATTTCCCCCGGAGACTTTTGCATCATGACCCCTACTCGCGTCAACCACCGGCTCGAACTTAACGCCGAGGAAATGCGCTCACTCGGCTACCGCATCATCGATATGATTGTCGAACATATCACGACGCTCAATGCGCAACCCGGCATCGCACCGACTGACCGCGCCGCGATGGAAGCCGCACTGCGCGAACCCATTCCCGATGCGCCGTCGTCGATGGATACCATCATCGCGCAATTCGAGCGCGACATCATCGGCAATCTGTATCGTAAAGGACATCCACGTGATTTTGCTTTCGTGCCCAATCCGAACAATTACATCAGCGTGCTTGCGGACACCTTAGCGCGTGGATTCAATATTTTCGGCGGG
>RFIA01000311.1 GCA_003695675.1 Chloroflexota bacterium | reverse complement strand
GGGCAAGTCGGTGCGCAGCGAAGCCGAGAAGCGCACCGACGCCTACTTTTTCGCGCCATGGCGCGACGCACTCAGCGATGATGAACTCGACGAGTTGTATACCTTGATGACTCGGCTGCGCGACGCTTCGATGGCAATCGCCAACGGATAAACATTTCCGCAATTTTAATATTTCTCCATCTGTACGTGGGGCGATTGGTCACTACAATATATTGACGCTGCCGCCCTCTCCGCGCTACAATAGAACATCCGTACACACGGGCGGTTGTTGACCGCCCCCACATGGTTCAACCTGCATCACAAGTTACCGGATAGAGAAAGCAGTCAATGACACAAGACAAAATCGTCGTGAGGGGTGCCCGTGAGCACAACCTCAAGAATATTGATGTCGAAATCCCACGCAACAAAATGGTCGTGATTACCGGTCTTTCCGGGTCGGGCAAATCGTCGTTGGCCTTCGACACGATTTTCGCCGAAGGGCAGCGTCGTTATGTCGAAAGCCTGAGCGCGTATGCCCGGCAATTTCTCGGCCAAATGGAAAAGCCGGATGTCGATCAAATTGAAGGCCTCAGCCCGGCGGTGTCGATTGACCAAAAAGGCGTCAGCCAAAATCCCCGTTCGACCGTCGGCACGGTGACGGAAATTTACGATTATCTACGTTTGTTATATGCCCGCATCGGTATCCCGCATTGCCCGGTGTGCGGCGAAGAAGTCGCCGCGCAGAGCGCGCAACAAATCGTCGATGAAGTCAAGTCGTTGCCGGACGGCACGCGCATTCAAATCCTCGCGCCGATTATCAAGAACAAAAAAGGCGAGCACGAAAAAGTGCTGGCCGAAATCGAAAGAGCCGGGTTCGTCCGCGTCCGTGTCGACGGCGTAGTTTACAATATCGACGACGACATTCAACTCGACCGTTACGCGATTCATAACATCGAAGCTGTTGTTGACCGCTTGATTGTCCGCGATTATGACGACCCCGAGTCAGAAGACGCACAAAACGCCGAAACACGCTTGACCGAAGCGATAGAAACAGCGCTTGATCTCGGCGATGGCATCGTCATCGTCAACAATCTGAGCGCCGAGACGCCGGAAGATATTCTCTTCAGCGAACATCTCGCCTGTGTTCATGGGCACGGCAGCATCCCGGAAATCGAACCGCGCACCTTCAGCTTCAACACACCGAAGGGCGCGTGTCCTGATTGTCAAGGACTCGGTTTTCGCCTAGAGATTGACCGTGACTTGATCGTGCCGAATGGCGACTTGAGCATCGAAGAAGGCGCGGTCGAGGCCAATGGCTGGAATGTCGAAGACCAACAAGGGTGGACATGGGGCTTGTTGCAAGCCGTCAGCGCAGAGTACGATGTCCCGCTTGATGTCGCTTGGCGTGACCTGACGCGCCAACAGCAAGATATTATTTTGTATGGCACCGGCAATAAACGCATCACGGTTCATTACACGAACAGTCAAGGCCATGCGCGGCAGTACACCTCGCGCTATGAAGGCATCGTCAACAATTTGATGCGGCGTTACAATCAAACCGAGTCCGATTGGATACGCAGCAAAATCGAATCGTATATGGCAAAAGTACCGTGTAAAACGTGCGGCGGGCATCGCCTGCGGCCTGAGGCGTTGGCTGTCACCGTCGCCGATGTCGGCATCTACGATGTCACGCAAATGCCGATTAGCAGTCTGCTCGGCTGGGTCGAAGATTTACGCGGGCACAATGGTACACCGGCCAAACTGACCGAACGCGAGCAAGAAATCGCCCATCAAATCTTGAACGAAATCGAAGCCCGAGTCGGCTTCTTGAACAATGTCGGGCTGGATTATCTGACACTCGGACGGTCGTCGGGCACACTCAGCGGCGGCGAAGCGCAGCGCATCCGTTTGGCGACACAAATCGGCAGCCGCTTGACGGGCGTGCTCTACGTCCTCGACGAGCCATCCATTGGCTTACATCAACGCGACAATGCGCGTCTGATTCAAACCTTAATGGATATGCGCGATCTCGGCAACACGCTGCTCGTCGTCGAACATGACGAAGAGACGATGCGCAGTGCCGATTGGTTGATTGATCTCGGACCCGGCGCGGGGGAACACGGCGGTACAGTCATCGCGGCGGGAACACCCGATGAGGTCATGGCGAATGAAAACAGTCTGACGGGCGATTATCTCGCCGGTCGCTTCACAATCGATTTGCCGGAAGAACGGCGTCCCGGCAATGGCAAAACGCTGCGCGTGTGTGGTGCGCGGGAGAATAACTTGAAGAATATCGATGTCGAAATTCCGTTAGGCAAACTCGTGTGCATCACCGGCGTCAGCGGCAGCGGCAAGAGCACCCTCTTGGTCGATATACTCTACCGACGCTTGGCGCAGGTCATCAATGGCAGCAAAGAACGCCCCGGCGCACACGATAGCATTGAAGGGGTCGAACACATCGACAAGATCATCAATATCGATCAAAGCCCGATTGGACGCACACCGCGCAGCAATCCCGGCACGTACACCAAAATGTTCGACGCGATTCGCTCGCTGTTCGCCGAATTGCCAGAAAGCAAAATCCGTGGTTACAGCGCCGGGCGCTTCAGCTTTAACGTCAAAGGTGGGCGCTGCGAAAATTGTGAAGGGCAAGGGCAATTGCGCATCGAGATGCAATTCCTCGCGGATATATACGTCACTTGCGACGTCTGCAACGGCGCCCGTTACAACCGCGAGACGCTGCAAGTCAAATACAAAGACAAAAGCATCGCCGATGTCCTGAACATGACCGTCAGCGAAGGTCTCGACTTTTTCAGCAATATCCCCAAAATCGTCACAAAGCTGGAAACATTGGACGCGGTTGGACTGGGTTATATTCGCATCGGGCAACCGGCGACGACACTCAGCGGTGGCGAAGCGCAGCGCATCAAATTGAGTCGCGAACTCGCCAAACGTGCCACCGGGCAAACACTCTACATTCTCGATGAGCCATCGACCGGGTTGCACGCCGTCGATGTCGCGAAGCTCATCAATGTGCTGCAACAACTCGTCGATGCCGGGAACACGGTACTTGTCATCGAGCACAATCTCGATATTATCAAAATGGCCGACCATATCATCGATCTCGGCCCCGAAGGGGGCGATGGCGGCGGGCAGGTCATCGCTTGTGGCACGCCGGAAGAAATCGCCCGCAATGCGATGAGTTATACGGGGGAATTCCTGCGGCTATATTTGAATTGACCAGATGCTTCAACACAAAGGACGAAGAGCGAGGAGACATTACTATGACCGACACACACACGCCAAAAATCGTCATTCTCGACGGCTACACGCTCAATCCCGGCGATTTATCGTGGGAAGCGTTGGAAGCGCTCGGTACAGTCGCAATCCACAACAGGACGCCGTATGAGCAAGTTGCCGAGCGCATTGGCGATGCGGACATTGTCCTGACGAACAAGACGCGGATTGACGCCGCTATCCTTGAGCAATGCCCGAACATACGCTATATCGGCGTACTGGCGACCGGTTATGACGTCGTCGATGTCGAGACGGCGCAGCAACGCCACATCATCGTGACGAATATTCCGACGTATGGCACAAATTCCGTCGCGCAAATGGTGGTTGCACAATTGCTGAGCTTCTGCCATCGCGTTGAGCATCACAGCGCTGCCGTCAAAGAAGGCCGTTGGTCGCAAGCACCCGACTGGTGTTTCTGGGATTATCCACAGATTGAGCTGGATGGCAAAACAATGGGCGTCATCGGTTTCGGGCGCATTGGTCATCAGGTCGGGCGAATTGCATCGGTGTTGGGGATGAATGTGCAAGCCTTCGATTCCAATCAGCGCGACATCAACGATGTGCCGGGTTTTCGCTGGGTTGACGATGTGCGCGAGTTATTTCAAACATCGGATGTCATCAGCCTGAATTGCCCCCTGACGCCGGAAACAGCAGGCATCATCAACCGCGACAATCTGCAATTGATGAAACCGACCGCCCTGCTGTTGAATTGTTCGCGCGGCGGTTTGGTCGTGGACGACGATTTGGCCGACGCATTGAATGCTGGACGCATCGCCGGCGCGGGATTAGACGTTCTTTCAACCGAACCACCCGATGCCGACAATCCGCTCCTGTCCGCGAAGAATATCCTCATCACGCCGCACATCGCGTGGGCCACCCGCGAAGCACGGCAACGCTTGATGACGATGGCCGTCGAGAATTTGCAAGCCTTCCTCGACGAAACCCCGCAAAACGTCGTTTCATCCTGACCACACAATCCAATCCGGGTCATTTGTCCTAGATGGTCATACAACGCAAGAGCACTCGTGTGCGTTCTTGTGTTTTCTGCCATTGCATTGAGTCCGCGCGTATGTATAATTTACTAAATTTTTCGTGAATTTACTCGTATAACCTGCACAAGGTTAGCCAAGTTTAACACTACGCAATCAGCAAAGTGGCTATACTTAATCGTAATATTTGTATTACATGTGTTGGCTGCGATAACCAGCCATACAACATACTAAACGGAGCCCCTCGACATTATGGTGGTCGCGATACCAACCACACCAGACCAATCTCCTGTTCAAGAACTCAGCGCTTATAAAACCGCACTCGCCCAGTATGACCGGGCGGTAGCGCATATCGATATTGATGACGGCGTTAAAGAATTCATGCGCTATCCTCGCCGCGAATTCGCCGTCAACTTCCCAGTACGCCGCGACGACAACTCTGTCGAAATGTTCACCGGCTATCGCGTTCATCACAGCACGGTGATGGGGCCGTCAAAAGGCGGCCTGCGGTACAGCTCACACGTGACACTCGACGAAATACGGGCGCTTGCGATGTGGATGACGTGGAAGTGCGCGGTCGTCAACATTCCGTATGGTGGCGCGAAAGGCGGCGTCGTTGTTGACCCGAAATCGTTGAGCGAGAGAGAGCTTGAGCGGTTGACTCGGCGTTATGCGTCTGAGCTTATTCCGCTCATCAGCCCGCATTCCGACATCCCCGCGCCGGATATGGGAACGACGCCGCAAGTCATGGCGTGGATTATGGACACTTACAGTATGCACGCCGGGTATTCTGTCCCCGCGATTGTGACCGGCAAACCGATCCACATCGGCGGGAGCGAGGGGCGCATCGAGGCGACCGGGCGCGGCGTGGTCGTCGCGATGGCGGAAGCGCTTCGCTTCAAGCATGGTCATTTTGATGCGACCGAAACCTCCGTCGTCATTCAGGGCTTTGGTAATGTTGGGTCGAATGCGGCGGCCCATGCCCACAGTCTCGGTTTCAAAGTCGTCGCGGTGAGCGATGTCTCCGGCGGCATTTATAATCCCGACGGCCTAGATATTCCTGAGGTTCGCAAATATCATGCCGAAAACGGGGCTTTAGAAGGCTTCCCCAATTCGCAGGCCGTCACGAATACAGAATTGCTCCAATTGCCGTGCGATGTGTTGATACCGGCAGCACTGGAAAATCAAATCACAGCAGACAACGCGCCCAAGATACGGGCGAAAATGATTGTCGAAGCGGCCAATGGCCCGACTGTCCCCGAAGCCGACGACATTCTCAATGAGCGCGACGTACTCATTGTGCCAGATATTCTCGCCAATGCCGGTGGGGTGATTGTCTCTTACTTCGAGTGGGTACAAGATTTGCAAGCCTTCTTCTGGGATGTCGATGAAGTCTATCGTCGCTTGGAGCGCATCATGATCGACGCCTTCAACGCGATGGTGCGCACCTCCGAGAAATATGAGGTTGACTTACGCATGGCGGCACAAATCATGGGGATTCGGCGTGTTGCCGACGCGATGATCACACGCGGCTTTTATCCGTGAGGTCAGCGCACCGTAATTTCACTCAACAAAACGCGATTGTCCGGCGCGGCGACAGGCAAACGCGCATAAGTTTGCGGATGATACCAGCCGGTATACACGCGATATGTGCCCGGTGTGCTCGGCATCGTCAGCGCAATACTGTCGTCAATCGGCAAACCCGGCGGCCATGTCGAGGTCACAAATTCGCCATGACGCGGCGGCCCGTCAAACTGCGCGACGATGTGCTCATCGGCATCGACAACATGCACAAACAATTGATAATTCTCGGTGATATTCGCCAACGCCATCCACTGAAATTGCAACGTCACATCTGCAGCGACCGGGACGGACTGCGGCAACGCGACGGGCTGCTGAGCGATCAAATCGCCGAACACAATGGCATCAGGCGGTGGTGAAATATCCGCTGAAATGTCCGGTCGCTGCGCGAATACGGCGAACGATTGCAACACAAGATGCGCCGGTGGATTTTCGAGCGATGTAATCGGCACATCGATGATTGTTCGTGTATCGTCATCATAATCGAACTCGCCTTCGGTACGATAAACATCGAGCCAAATTTCGCCGCTATCCTCACCGGGCGGGATACGGGCGTTGAGCTTGAAACCGACAATCTCGCTGTAAATTTCGCCCGGCTGCCACTGCGATGTCGGGTGCGGCGGGTAACCGATTTCGCCGAGAACCGTGTCCCACCCGGCAAGACGGGTATCGTCATTGATGTAGGCGACGAAGGCGTTGTAATCCACATCAACCGGGCGCAGCACCTCCCAAAACCATTCGATGACGTAATTGCGCCCGATAGTACCCCAGCCTTCTTCAGCAACCGGCCAATCCGCCAATGGACGCCAACCGACAAAACGCAACTCGTCATTGAAGACGACATCGACCCGCCGCACATCCGCGGGCAAAGCGGCAATCGGTCGCTGTCGCGGCAAATTGTCAACCGCCCAATCCAGCGCGACAAATGCAATCAGCAGTATGGCGACGGGCAAAGCATAGCGTCTCGCGGCAAATTTCCATTGACGACGAGACACAACATCTTGCACATAAACCACGAGATAAGCCACCGTCACGACCAACGGAATCACAGCCGGTTGGCGCAAGCGCCCCTCAACCCAAATGACCATGATGCCCGCATAAATGAGGACATGCACCGCCGTGAAAAATAATCCAGTGCGGCGGTCGTTGTAGACGAGCACGAGAGTCCCCAACAAGCCCAATGCGGACAGAATGCGAAAATCAAGCGGAATCGCTCGCAGCAATGCCGAACTCGTCTCGCCACTACCGCGATAGCTGATATTGTTGGCCGGTTCGATAGCGCTCCAATAGATGCCCGTTTTGCGCACTTGCAGCTCGACAAAACGCAACGGGTCGCGCACAATATCATCGAAAAATGCTTCGAGATGGGCGTCATCTTCAACGAGATCGTAAGCCGGGATGTGACTGACGTAAATGCCGTTCGAGTCCCGACTGTTGCCGCGATAGATTTCTTCGACGCCGACACTCGTTATCAATTGGTTCGCGCCGTGCGTGATATTCCAGATCGTGACAGGCGCAATCGTCGCTGCTAAGCCGACGAATGAGGCGGCGGCATGAACCGCAAATGTGCGTTTGCTCGTCGCATACCCGGCCAGCAGAATCAACCACGCGCCCCATAACAACACCAGATTCGAACGAGTAATCGCCAGCAAGCCGAGAATCACACCGAGTAACAACGAGCGCCATAAAGCGGTTGCGTGGCGCTGCCACAAGGCGACGAACAAAAACAACGCCACATAAAATGACGCGAGTCCCGGTATCAACAAGACGGTCGAGTAAAAGATAGCGACCGGATAGACGGCAAGCAACAACCCGGCGAGATACCCGCCCCAGCGCCGCCCGGTGACGAACCAGCCGACGCCAATCATCAGGCCGACCGTCACCGCGCCGATGACGCTCGTCGCGAGCCGCATCATGCCGAATGCGTTGCCGACGAGAAGGCGAATCCCGGCGAGATAATAGACGAATCCCGGCTGAAAGAAGAACGGCTCGCGCGGCCACTCACCGGCTTCAAGCGCTTCGACACGAGACATATACGCCACTTGGTCGGAACCCGGCGGCAGAATGTGGAAGGCCGGGTCATGTGCCGCCCGGTTGAAGACCACAACAGCACGCAGCGCAAACGCGAACAGCACGATGAGCGCAACCCACAATAGATCACGATGAGTCAATCTGATTGGGGATGTGAATGGACGATGCACGTCATACCCACCTTGACCGATTCTAAAAGTAAATACGATCATAATGACAGCCCGGTCATTCGACAAGGTCATAGACATTCATCGCAAAGACAACACCAACATGATGAGACACCCGGCTGCGCATTTGACTAAGACGGCAATCTGTTCGTCACAGCTTTCACCGCCGGGACGGTGATACGCTTTAGCGGCTCCGATACACCGCATGAAAATCTTGGACAATTCGCCGGTTCATATAGCGGCAGCCCTGAATCTATTGTGTTTGACGCCGAAGGCAATGTTTATGTCGGCGCGATTAACGGTGATAACAACATTCGCAAATTTGATCGATTCGGCAACTTGATTGGGCGATTCGATGTTGAAGTCGGGTCGCGTGGCACCGATTGAATTGAGTTGGCAGCCGACCAACGCACAATGTTTTATACATCAGAAGATTCGACTATCTTTCGTTACGATCTCAGTACCCGTAGGCAATTGCCACTATTGACAACAAATCTGCCGGGCAGGGCAGCCTTTGCATGACGTATTCTGTCCGATGATAGTGTATTAGTAGTGAATAGAGATTTTGTTCTCCGTCTTGATTCTACGGGTCGTGAGCTTCAACGCTATGATGTGGCTGGGGAGAACAGACTGTATAGTGTTGCTTCAGCCCGAAGCTGCAGATCAATCAATGGATGAATAAATCATTAGGGTTGTATCATGGTATTTAACGTGGGTTTTGTTTAAGGCAATGAACCCACTTTGCAAAATAAACACGAAAAGATTCAGCGCAGAGACACACAACCCCACCCCCTAACCCCCTCCCCGTATACAGGGAGGGGGAACATCGCCTGCGGCGATTTAAGGGAGTACCGCACAAGCAGCTTGTTTTTCTTGGCGTCCTTTGCGTCTTCGCGGTTGAATCCGTTCTGTTTTCGCGAGAGATGTCGGCAGTCAATCGATCAACGGGGCACGGGTAGGGATGCCCGGTTTGCGTGGATAATGCGCCGGAGTTTTGGCGATTTTCTCGACGACGATGAGGTGATGCGGTTCATCGACACCGGGCAAGTCAATGGCCACGATGTCATTGAGACGACCGCCGAGCACTTGCAACGCCCGCCCGGAGTCGTCGGCTTCGATGAAGGCAGTCTTGCCTTTCATAGCGATGGCGTGCCCGCCGACGCGCGTCAGCGGCAGCAGGTATTCGAGCAAGGCGGGCAACCGCGCCACAGCCCGCGCCACGACGAGGTCGTATTGCTCGCGATACTGCGGATTTTGCCCGGCATCTTCGGCGCGTGCATGAAGTGTCGTCGCATTCTTCAGCGCGAGTGTCGTCACAATGTGATCGAGAAAGCGCACTTTCTTGCCGGTTGACTCGATCAGATGAACATGCACTTTCGGGTAGGCAATCGCCACCGCGAGACCGGGCAACCCCGCGCCCGTGCCGACATCAGCGACGCGCATATTCGGTCGCATCGGGACGGCTTGCACGAGTGACAGCGAGTCGAGAAAGTGACGAATGCGGACGGCCTCCGGCTCGGTGATGGCGGTCAGATTGACACGCTCATTCCATTCGGCGAGTTGCGCCGCATACGTCTCGAATTGCGCGATTTGCTCCGGCGTCAATTGCACCTCGAAGGACGCCGCCGCGTGCTCAACCCATGCTTGCGTCATCAGTGCGTCCCGCGTCGAATGTGAATGCGCACCGCGTTGTCAATCGGTCGGTCGGCGACGAGAATCAAATAGCCACCGCCCCCCGCGCCGGAGAGCTTCCAACCGAGCGCGGCATCGCGATACTGCGCGATTAAGTCTTCTATCATCGGATTGAGCATGTGCGGGAACATGGCGACTTGCGCCTCAAATGCTGCACGCACGCTGCTGCCGAACGCCGCCCGGTCATGATGATGCAGCGCTTGCCAACAACGCTCTGTTGCGTCGGCGAGCGCTTTCGCTTTTTCGCGGGTGATGTCACGTTTTGTCAACGGGTCATACTCGGACTCGCGTGGGCCGAGCGGAATCAAATACAACGATTGTTCGATGAATTGTAAGATCGTTTCGTCGCGGACATGTTGAATGCGCGACGGCCAATATGCGCCATCATAATCGGCGCGGGCGAGACCGGCGAAGACGATCCCTATCGCGTCTTGCGAACCAGAGATATATTTTGTGCCCGGCGGATTGTCGTAGGCGAACAATATTCGCGCCAATTTTTCGGGATCTCCGGCGGGCAAGCGCGGCCCCCACAAATCGAGCGCTTTGTTGCGCGTACTCGTCGCCATGCCGCTGCGGTCGTTGAACTCGACCGTCGGCTCCAGCGAAATCGTCAACACCGCGCCGGGATGCAGTTGCGAGACGAACGGTTGGTCGAGCCAACCCCCGGCGAGGTCGATGCGATACGGCATCGTCGGGAGGTCGCGGAGCGAAGTCGTCGAACGCGGCGGGAGGTCGCCATACGGTTCGCGCTTGAGGACGATATACTCAATGCCGAGTTCGCGGCATAAGG
>RFIA01000310.1 GCA_003695675.1 Chloroflexota bacterium | reverse complement strand
TCATACCGTGACGACATCGGCGACCTTCCCAACACTGCGCCCACGCCGCCTGCGTATCAATGCCGGTATCCGCCGAATGGTTCGCGAGACCACGCTGTCCCCCGATGATTTTGTTTACCCGATGTTTGTCCGTCATGGCAAGGGTGTCAAACAGCCGATTAGCTCAATGCCCGGTCAATATCAACACACGATTGACAAACTCGCCGACGAAATCCGCGAAATCGTTGCGCTCAATATCCCGGCAGTGATGTTATTCGGTATCCCAGAAATAAAAGACGCTTGCGGTACAGACAATTACAACGCAGATGGTATCGTCCCGCAAGCAATTCGCACGATTAAAGACATTGCCCCCGATTTGATTGTCATCTCGGATATGTGTTTCTGTGAGTACACCGATCACGGACATTGCGGCATTATCAACACGCCGGACAGCAAATATTACAACGCGGCTTTGCCAGAAGGGTATCTGCTCAATGACCCGACACTTGAATTGCTCGGACGCGCATCGGTGACTCATGCGCGAGCCGGGGCGGACATCATCGCGCCGTCGGGCATGGTCGATGGTATGGTCGGGACGATCCGTGCCGCGCTGGATTCAGAGGGTCTCGACCATGTAGCTATCATGAGTTATGCCGCCAAATATGCCAGTGGGTT
The DNA here is from genome assembly GCA_003695675.1 of Chloroflexota bacterium. Classification (GTDB taxonomy): domain Bacteria; phylum Chloroflexota; class Anaerolineae; order Aggregatilineales; family Phototrophicaceae. The sequence goes on along the minus strand of RFIA01000310.1, from coordinate 3,382 downwards.
TTACGGTCCATTCCGAGAAGCGGCTGAAAGTCCGCCGAGTTTTGGCGACCGCAGTCAATATCAGATGGATCCCGCCAACAGTCGTGAAGCGCTCAAAGAGGTCGCGCTTGATGTTGCCGAAGGCGCAGATATGTTGATGGTCAAACCGGCGCTGCCCTATCTCGACATTCTTAGCGCCGTGCGACAAACTTATGATCTGCCAACTGCGGCTTATCAAGTCAGCGGCGAATTTGCCATGTTACACGCTGCGGCTGCCAATGGATGGCTTGACCTTGAGCGTACAGCACTCGAAAGCCTGACGGCGATCAAACGCGCCGGCGCCGACATGATTCTGACGTATTTTGCCAAAGATGCCACACAATGGCTGAATGAGTAAAGACAGGGATTACACTTCATGCGAGCCGTTATCGCACAAGATAAGAAACCGACAATTGTAGAATTGCCCGATTTGTCGCCTAGCGCGGGCGAATTGCTCGTCCAAGTCAAAGCAACCGCGCTCAATCGGGCGGACTTGTTGCAAGTTCAAGGCAATTATCCACCACCCGCAGGCGCACCAGAAATACTCGGTCTTGAATTCGCCGGTGAGATCATTGCAGTTGGTGATGGCGTGCGTGATTACACAATCGGTCAGCGAGTGATGGCGCTCGTCGCCGGTGGTGGCTATGCTGAACAAGCGGTTGTCCCGGCTGCGCATACGATGCCGATACCTGACTATCTTTCGTATGAAGAAGCAGCCGCAATCCCCGAAGCATTTCTCACAGCTTTCAGCAACATGGTCGAAATCGGCAGGCTGAAGGCGGGCGAAACCGTGTTGATCCATGCGGGGGCGAGTGGTGTCGGCCTTGCTGCGATCCAAATTGCAAAAGTCATCGGCGCGACAGTCGTGGTGACAACGAGCGCGGCAAAACATGGCATCTGCCGTGAATATGGCGCGGACATCACGATTGATTACAAGAGTGAAAATTTCGCCGAGCGATTACTCGCAGAAAATATAGGTGTTGACCTCATCATCGAGCATGTCGGTGCGCCTTATTGGAATGACAATATGCGTGTGCTCAACTTGTGGGGGCGCGTCGTCTATATCGGTCTCCTCGGCGGCGCACTGACCGAAGTCAACCTCAGTGACATCATGCGAAAACGTTTGAGCATCATGGGCAGCACACTACGCAATCGCACCTTTGATGAAAAAGCCGGTCTTATTTCACGCTTCTGGGAGTGGGCACAACCGCACTTTGAATCTGGCACGCTGAAGCCGACCGTATGGCGCACAATGCCACTTGATGATGTCGTCGAAGCACATGAGCTTATGGCATCGAATGCCAATGCCGGAAAGATTGTTCTAACATTGTGAATATTCAAACAACAACCAAGACGCGCTTTTTGAATGCTTGCAACCGTCAAGCAGTTGATGCCACACCTGTGTGGCTCATGCGGCAGGCGGGGCGCTACATGGCCGAATATCGTGCTTTACGCCAGAAATACACCATTCTCGAAATGATCAAAACCCCCGAACTCGCCTGCGAAGTCACGCTGCAACCGATCAACGCTTTTGATCTCGATGCAGCGATTATCTTTGCGGACATTCTTCCACCGCTTGAAGGTATGGGCTTGCAACTTGAGTTCGTCAAAGGCGAGGGGCCACTTATCCACAATCCAATACGCACAAAAGCAGATGTCGATGCACTCATCGTCCAGCCACCACAAGAAACCTTGCACTTCACGCTCGATGCTATTCGACTCGCTCGGCAAGAACTCGACACACGCAGTATCCCACTGATTGGTTTCGCGGGCGCGCCATTCACTATCGCCGCTTATGCGGTTGAAGGCGGGAGCAGCCGCAACTTCACCCAAGTCAAAGGCTTGATGATGGAACAGCCTAACGTGTGGCACGACATGATGATGAAATTCAGTGAAGTTGTCGGGCACTATTTGCAGGCTCAGGCCGAAGCCGGTGCGCAGGTGCTGCAATTATTCGACAGTTGGGTGGGGGCGCTTGCCCCACAAGATTATCGTGAATTTGTACAACCGTACTCACGCCGAGCAATCGAGATAGCAAAGCAGGCGGGCGTCCCCATCATTCATTTCGGCACAGATACAAGCGGCATCCTCGAAGATTTGCGCAATGCGGGCGGTGATGTCATCGGCGTCGATTGGCGAATCGATCTTGATGTCGCGTGGCAACGTCTCGGCGACGATGTTGCCGTGCAAGGCAATCTCGACCCGGTCGCATTGTTCGCCCCATGGCCGGAACTCAAGCGCCGGGTGCAACATGTCCTCGACCGCGCCGCGGGGCGTCCCGGTCACATCTTCAATCTCGGTCATGGCATCTTGCCGCAAACACCGGTTGATAATGTCAAACGTCTGGTGGAGTTCGTCCATGAATACACCGCATCTTGAATACACAACGGTTGCCATCATCGGCGGCGGAATCACCGGGCTGAGTGCGGCGTGGTATCTACAAAAAGCCGGAATTGATTACACACTCCTTGAAGCATCTGAGCGATGGGGCGGGAAAATCCGCACAGAATATTTGGACGGTTATGGTGAGCAACCGTTCGTCATCGAAACCGGTCCCGATTCAATGCTCGCACAAAAACCGTGGGGTTGGCAATTAGCTGATGAACTCGGTCTGGCAAGCCGTTTACTCGGCACAAATGATGAGCAGCGCAATATCTATGTGCTCGACAAGGGCAAACTGATGTTAATGCCCGATGGCCTGATGCTCATTGTGCCGACGAAATTCATGCCGTTTGTGCGGACAAATTTGATCTCGCCCTTGGGCAAGTTGCGCATGGGACTCGATTTATTCATCCGTCCGAAACGAGATGATAAGGATGAAACCCTCGCGGAATTCATCGGGCGGCGGCTCGGCAAAGAAGCACTCGACAAACTTGCGGAGCCATTATTAGCCGGGATTTATAGCGCTGAACCCGAACGCCTCAGCATTATGGCAACTTTCCCGCGATTTCGTGCAATGGAGCAAAAATATGGCAGTCTGACTCGTGGCATGATCGCAGTGCGTAAAAATCACGCTACGCCGTCGAATAATCACGCGCCTAAAACTGTATTTGTTTCATTCATCAATGGCATGAACGAACTCGTTGACGCGCTGGTTTCACAATTGACTGGCTCATTACAACTTGAGTCAAGCGTCGAAAACATCATACCGGCAGCAGATGGCAGCTACACATTATCCCTCAGCGATGGTTCGCGTCTGACGGCGTCAAAGGTCATCATGACAACGCCTGCCAATGTGAGTGCTTCGTTATTGAACACACTCGCGCCTGAAAGTGCGCAGCAACTCAAACAAATTCGCTATGTCGCGACTGGAACAGCCTCACTTGCTTTTCGTCGTGAAGATGTGCCGCATCCCCTTGATGGC
>RFIA01000309.1 GCA_003695675.1 Chloroflexota bacterium | reverse complement strand
TTGCGCAAAGTCGTCATGGCGGATGGCAATATCGATTTGATTAGCGATGCGCCGGTCAGCAATTTGATTATCGATGCGGACGATGCCGTCGTCGGCGTGGTCGTGCAGCGCGGCGACACGCAAGAACGTGTCCGCGCCAAGAAAGTCATTCTCGCCTGCAACGGTTTCGGCGGCAATCACACGATGGTCGCGCAATACATCCCGGCGATGAAAGACGCGCTCTATTTCGGCAGCGAGGGCAACACCGGCGAAGGTATCTTGTGGGGCATTGAACTCGGCGCGGCGACGGCTTTCATGGATGCGTATCAAGCGCACAATTCGGTCGCGGTGCCGGTCGGTGTGCTCATCAGCTACGCGCTGATAACCGAGGGCGGCATTCAAGTCAACAAGCACGGGCAGCGCTTCGGCACAGAGATGCAAGGCTATTCTGAACGGGCGCTTGAGGTGCTCGCGCAGCCCGACGGTTTCGTGTGGGATATTTACGACGAACGCTTGCATCGGCTCGGCATGAAGTTCGATGAGTATCGCGAGGGCTTTGCAGCCGGCGCCATCAAGAGCGCCGACACAATCGAACAACTTGCAGAAATACTCGGTATTGATGTGGAAGGCACAGCGCAGACATTCAACGCCTATAACGCAGCCGCACGCGGCGAACAGCCCGACGCGATGGGGCGCGAGCATTGCACAGAACTACACGCGCCGTTGTATGGCGTCAAGGTGACGGGCGCGTTGTTTCATACACAAGGCGGGCTGACGGTCGATTTCGATGCGCGTGTCTTGAAGGCTGACGGCAGTGTGATACCGAATTTATATGCCGGGGGCGGAGTCGCGGCGGGCGTCAGTGGGCACGGTGCGGCGGGGTATCTCTCCGGCAATGGGTTATTGACGGCGCTCGGTTATGGAATGCTCGCCGGGCGCGACGCGGCGCGACGTATTCGATGATGTAATGTAGTAGGGGCGACCTGCCGGGTCGCCCCTACGTGGACATGTGATAATGACACGAGAACGCACGATTCAATTGGCAAATTTCGTCGCACAAACGACGTATAACGACCTCCCCACAGAGGTGATTGAGCGCGCCAAATGGGTGCTGCGGGACACGATAGGCGTCACACTCGGCGGGCTGCGTGAACCGGAAGTTGCCGCGCTCGCGCAACACGCCGTCGATGCCGCGACGGGCGATGTGACCGTATTCGGTCGGGCGAAGCAGACAACACCGCAATACGCCGTCCTCGTCCATGGCACGGCGGGGACGACGCTCGAAATGGATGAGGGGCACGCCTTCGCACGCGGTCATGCGGCGGTGCATAGTGTCTATCCGGCGCTTGCCCTCGCGGAGCAATTCGGCGCGAATGGCAAAGACACATTGACGGCGCTCGTTCTCGGTTACGAAGTCGCGGCGCGGGTCGGCGTGGCGACGCGCTTGCGCAAAGGTGTCCATCCATTTGGGACGTGGGGTGTGCTCGGCGCGGCGGCGATTGCTGCACGCTTCAAGGGGCTTGATAGGCAGGGTATCGCCGATGTGTTGGAAGTCGCCGCGTCGTATGCGATTACCTCATCTTATGGGACGGCGCTTCAAGGCGCGAATGTCCGCAATACGTATGCCGGAGTCGTCAATAAACTCGGCTTGATGGCGGCGGAGATGTACGCGCTCGGTTTTCGTGGTGAACGCGGCGGCATCACGACGACTTTCCGCGACATTCTCGGCGAGTCATTCGATGAGAATGCGCTCACAGATGGACTCGGTGAGCGTTATGAAATCATGCGCGGTTATTTCAAGCCGTATTCGGCCTGTCGCTATTCCCACGCGGCGGTTGATGCGGTGCTCAGTTTGACGAATGGCGACCCGATTGTGCTCGACGACATCAAGACGATTCGAGTCGACACCTACAACATCGCCGCCGGCCTCGCTGACCAATCGCCCACGACTCCGCTTGCCGCGCGATTCTCTGTGCCGTATGTCGTCGCCGCGACGTTGGCACTCGGTCATGCCGGGCCAAGCGCATTTGATCTGGACACGATTCATGATGAGCGCATACGTCGTCTTGCCAAGCAGGTCGCGGTCAACGAAGACAAAGCATTCACGGCGATGACCCCGGCAAAGCGCCCGGCACGGGTCACATTGCATTTCAACAATGGCAGTGTGCGCGAGGCGACCGTCATGGGCAGCAAAGGCGACCCCGACCAACCGATGACGCCGGATGAATTGCGGGATAAATTTCATGACCTCGCCGACCCGGTTATCGGGCAGGCGAATGCGACGACCGTGTGGGAACAGATCGCCACATTCGACACACTTGATGATGTGCGTGAATTGATGGCACATCTGCGAAGCAACATATAATCCTAAGAATTCAGCAAAGGGCGTAGCAAGCCATGCCCTAACAAATCCGAAAATCTAAAGGAGGTGATGGCACACAGGTAATCATCAATAAACACAACGAAATCGAAACATCAATAAAATTTAGAAAGGGAATGACAACATGCGTAAAACTTTATTACTGATGATACTCTCAATTTTTGTTCTCGCCTTTGCCGGTGGAGTCGCCGCGCAAGATGATGCCATCTTGATT
>RFIA01000308.1 GCA_003695675.1 Chloroflexota bacterium | reverse complement strand
GGGCAATACATCAACAGCCAATTCATCACAATGGAAGCCCATGACAACGGCTTTACAGAGGGCATAGCACTAGACATAAACGGATATGTCAGCGAAGGCGCCGGTGAAAATATATTTGTCATCATAGACGATATTGTATATACACCGGGAGCTTGGTCATCAATCTTACTTGGTATCACCCGAGACAGCGCCCTCACAATCCTTAATGATCTCGGATACGAGATAAGATTTGAGCCAATAGCCCGCGAAATGCTATATATGGCAGACGAAATATTTTTTACAGGCACCGCGGCAGAAATCACTCCCATCCGTTCAGTTGACCGTATCCCAATCGGGGAAGGAAAACCCGGCCCGATCACAAAGGCAGTGCAAGCAGCGTTCTTCGCAATTACATCAGGCAAAAAAGAAGATCAATACGGATGGCTAACACACGTTCCTCAACTTAAATCCATCGAAAGCAATTAATGCCTTAGGAGAGAGCATCATGAAGCTCACAGGCGCAGAAATCATCATGGAATGCCTATTACGAGAAAATGTCGATGTCTTGTTCGGTTACCCTGGCGGCGCTATACTGCCAACTTACGACGCCATGACAAAGTACCCACAAATTCATCATGTACTAGTACGTCACGAACAGGGCGCCGCACACATGGCCGACGGCTATGCTAGAGCGACTGGCAAAGTCGGTGTTGCCATCGCAACAAGCGGTCCCGGCGCAACAAACCTTGTAACAGGAATCGCCACTGCTCTCATGGACTCATCACCAATCGTCTGCATCACTGGCCAAGTTGGACGTGCCGCAATTGGCTCCGATGCCTTTCAAGAAACAGACGTGACTGGCGTCACGCTACCTGTGACAAAGCATAATTATCTTGTCATGGATGTTGAAGAATTGGCCTATACAATTCGCGAAGCATTTCATATCGCTCGAACTGGTCGCCCCGGCCCAGTATTGATTGATATCCCAAAAGATGTCCAAATCGCTTCCACTGAGTTCATGTACCCTGATGGCGAAATCATCTTGCCCGGTTACCAACCTCCACTTGAGGCGAATGCAGATGATGTTGACGCTGCCACCAAATTGATTAATCAAGCAAAGCGCCCAGTAATTCTGGCAGGACATGGCATCATCATGTCAAGCGCAATGCAAGAATTGCGCGAATTATCGGAACGGGCCAATATTCCCGTCGCTCTAACACTACTGGGCAAGGGCGGTTTTCCGGAAAGCCATCCCCTTTCATTGGGTATGATGGGTATGCACGGTAGTGCAGCCTGTAATTGGGCAATCCAAGAATCCGACTTACTCATCGCACTCGGAATGCGTTTCGATGATCGGGTAACCGGCAACTTAGACACCTATGCTATCAATGCGAAGAAGATACATGTCGATATTGATCCTTCCGAACTCAATAAAAATGTGAAGGTTGATATAGGCATCGCAGGTGATTTAAAGACAGTCATTCGTCAACTCTTACCTCAAATCCAGCCATCAAATCATAGCGAGTGGATTGGTCGTATTCGCAATTGGCAAGAAGATGCAAATCAACGCGATATTATACACGCAGAAACAAATTCCACATTGCTTGCCGCACAAGTCATTAATGATCTATGGAAATATACCGACGGTAATGCAATTACCGTTACTGATGTCGGCCAACATCAAATGCTAGAAGCACAATACTATCCCCACGAGCGGCCCCAAACTATGATTACGAGTGGAGGATTGGGAACAATGGGCTTTGGTTTACCAGCCGCGATGGGAGCCAAAATCGGCGTGCCAGACCAAGAAGTTTGGGCAATTGTTGGTGATGGTGGATTTCAAATGACTTTGTTTGAACTAGCGACCGCAGTCCAAGAGAACATCGACATCAACATTGCAATTATTAACAATGGTTTTCTTGGCATGGTACGGCAGTGGCAAGAATTTTTCTATGAGGAACGCTACCATGCGACGCCGATGCACAATCCCGATTTCTGCAAACTCGCTGAAGCATATAGTATCCCTAGTATGCGTGTAACAAACCGAGAGCAAGTCGAAGAATCGGTCAAATTTGCACGAAGCATTAAAGGCCCGACTTTAATTGATTATGTCGTCGAAAAACATGACATTGTATACCCAATGGTGCCCGCAGGCGCTGACCTGCATAATATGATCTTGCGTCCCACGACACAAACGGACGAGGAGTAATTTCCATGAGCGAACAAGAATCCACAAAACATACCATTATGGCTCTAGTTGAAAACAAGCCCGGTGTTCTCAACCGTGTAGCAAGTTTATTTAGACGACGCAATTTTAATGTTGACAGCCTTACCGTCGGGCGTACCCATCGTCCGGGTGTTTCGCGCATGACAATCGTTGTTGATAGTCAACGAGCCGATGTTCGCAAAATTGCCAACAACCTCTACAAATTGGTCAATGTTATTGATGTGAAAATCCTCTCAGACAAGCCACATGTCAGTCGCGACCTTGCACTCATCAAAGTACGCACCAATAACGCAGACTCCCGAAATGCTGTGACAACCATCTGCGAGCGTTATCCGGCACGAATTGTTGATATTGGAACAGAAGTAGCTATTCTTGAAATCACAGCTCAAGAGGATGTTGTCGAAGAAATGATCAATCAGTTGCAACCTATCGGCATTGTTGAGATGATTCGTACAGGTATTGTCGCAATGGGGCGTGGTGTGCGCATTCACGATACTGAATACGAATCGCCACTTTCAGCGATTGGGTCACACAAAAACGGATACCATGTGTAAGCCGGTATATCTTAATCTAAGCACGCTAGTTGTGTAACTTTATTTACTTGTGACGACCTAGCATCGTCAATCCTAAACACTGGAGTTTCATTTATGGCAACACTTTATTATGACAATGATGCAGATTTATCTCTTCTCGAAGGGAAAACAATCGCAGTAATCGGTTATGGCAGTCAAGGGCATGCTCATGCGTTAAATGCAAGAGATTCGGGTATTGATGTCGTCATTGGGCTGCATGAAAATAGTAAAAGCCGTGCAAAAGCTGAAGCTGATGGTCTACGTGTTGCTTCGGTCGCCGACGCAGTTGCTCAGGCTGATGTCATTATGGTGCTTGTTCCTGACACTATTCAACCTGCCGTTTACTCAGAATCAATTGCAGACAACTTGAAACCCGGCAGCATGTTAATGTTTGCTCATGGCTTTAATATCCACTTTGGCCAAATCAAAGCGCCTGATAACGTCGACGTCACAATGATTGCACCAAAAGCGCCCGGTCATCGCGTGCGTGAAGTCTTCATTGAAGGTGGTGGCACACCGGGTTTATTGGCCGTAGCACAAGATGCTACCGGCCAAGCCAAAGCACGAGCACTCGCTTATGGTAAAGCAATTGGATGCACCCGTGCTGGAGTCATCGAAACGACATTCAAAGAAGAAACCGAAACTGATTTATTTGGAGAGCAAGTTATCCTTTGTGGTGGTGTAACTGCTCTCATCCGTGTGGCGTTTGAAACCCTTGTCAAAGCCGGCTATCAACCCGAAATAGCCTACTTTGAGTGTTTACATGAACTTAAGTTGATTGTTGACCTGCTCTATGAAGGTGGCCTTAGTTATATGTGGTACAGCGTCAGCGACACGGCTGAGTATGGCGGCTATGAAATCGGTGACCAAATTGAAGGCATGGTCAAAGAAGAAATGATGGGCGTTCTCAATAATATCCAAACAGGCGACTTTGCCAAAAAATGGATAGCAGAATACAACAATGGTAGCCCGAACTTTCATGAGCGTCGAAAACGTGAACACGATTTATTACTCGAACAAGTTGGCGCAGAATTACGCGACATGATGCCATTCTTAAATGCCAAACGTATCAAACAGGAATAATTGTCTCAATGTCCGACTCTTCTGTTGATGTAGCCAGAAAGGGGGTGGTCTGAATGTCTGATGATGGCCTTGTTGACCTTAATCGTTTCTTTTTGACACAATCTGACCATTTCAAGATATTACGAAAGGAACATCTCTGATGGCGATCACAACTGAAGCACAAAATACGGTTATATTTTTTGATACTACTCTACGCGATGGCGAACAAAGCCCCGGTGCGACTCTAAGTAGTGCCGAGAAGCTTGAAATCGCTCGGCAACTCTCACGTCTTGGTGTTGACGTTATCGAAGCAGGTTTCCCAGCAGCATCGCCAGATGACTTAAAAGCTGTCCAGCGAATTGCACAAGAAGTTGGAACGGCGGATGGCCCAGTAATTTGTGGGCTTGCGCGTGCAGTAGAGGGCGATATTCTTACCTGTTGGGAAGGTGTCAAAGATGCTGCAAAGCCGCGTATACATACATTTCTTGGTACATCTGATATTCATCTTCAGTACCAAACCGGCATGACTCGCCAACAGGCACTTGAAGTAATTCGCAAATCAGTCACGCTTGCTCGCAGCTTATGTGACGATGTTGAATTCAGCCCTATGGATGCTGGGCGCACAGACCCAGAATTTCTAATTCAGGTTTGTGCATTAGCTGTTGAGTGCGGCGCAACAACACTCAATATTCCAGATACAGTTGGCTATGTAACGCCACAAGAATGGTATGAAACCATCGAAAACCTGATACAAGAAACTCCAGGCGCCGGGCCGGGCAGTGGTATCATTTGGTCGGTGCATTGCCATAATGATCTTGGCTTGGCGACCGCCAACACCTTAGCAGGCGTGCGTGCTGGAGCGCGACAGGTCGAGGTCACCATCAATGGCATCGGTGAACGTGCTGGAAATACAAGCCTCGAAGAAGTAGTCATGGCATTGCACACTCGCCCACAATATTATGGACTCCATACTAACATTAACACACGCGAAATTATGAAGACGAGCCGTATGGTCAGCAATTACACCGGAATGCACGTCCAGCCGAATAAAGCCGTTGTGGGTAGCAACGCTTTTGCGCACGAGGCGGGCATTCACCAAGATGGTGTTTTGAAGCACTCAAGCACATACGAAATTATGACACCAGAGAGTGTTGGCCTTGCTCAGAGTCAACTCGTTCTTGGCAAACACAGTGGCCGCCATGCGTTGAAAGTTCGTCTGCAAGAACTCGGCTATAGTGTTGAAGGCGATGCGCTCAATCAGGTGTTTGCACGATTCAAAGAACTTGCCGATGCAAAGAAAACCGTCACAGACGCCGATCTCGAAGCATTGATCGCAGACGAATTTCATGGACCCGAAGAGATTTTCAGTCTCGAAGATATTCAGGTAACGTGTGGTACGATGGGGATGCCAACGGCCACTGTGAAACTGCGTAATGCTAAAGATGAAGAATTTATCCATGCCGCAGTTGGTACAGGCCCAGTAGATGCAGCCTTTCGGTCAATTGATGGTATCATAAACGCCCCCAATACACTAACTGAGTACAGCGTACATAGTGTCACGGAAGGCATTGATGCGCTTGGTGAAGTCACTGTGCGTATTTCGACCCCAGAGGGCAATCAGATGTTTGGCGGATATGGGGCAGATTCCGATGTGATTGTCGCAAGTGTTAAGGCATATTTGGCAGCAGTCAACCGAATGCTGGCGGTGATTGGTTATGATGACCAACAACCTGAAGGAGATGTGGCAGCAATCGGCGTAAAATCAGAACACTAACATCATATTTTAATAGGCAAGGGCAAAGATATAATTTCTTTGCCCATTTCGATTATCTAAGTTGATGAGAAGGCAACAAATAAATGGTAGCGAATGGGAAACCACAAACACTTTTTGAAAAAGTTTGGAAATCGCATGAAGTCAAACCGCAAGCCGATGATACGCC
>RFIA01000307.1 GCA_003695675.1 Chloroflexota bacterium | reverse complement strand
TAAAACGCTTTGCATCCTACGTTGGTATGAAATTGGTTAATAATGTGTAAAACGGTGTGCGAAAGTGGGAAAAATGATTACAATTAAGATTGTAAAAAATGTAAAGACATTCATTTATTGTTAGAATAGAAGCAGTGGCCATAACCACATTGTTGCAATAAAACACATAATTTGAGGTGTTGCTTTGTATTTAATTGCACCAGCGCTGTCTACAGCAGTGTCATTGGGGTTGGCGTTGCTAGCGTGGCAACGTCGTAAAACAGTCGGCACACTCACATTTGTAGCGATGGCGTTGTCTGCCGGGATATGGTCGTTAGGCTACACACTCGAACTCGGCAGCCCGACATTAGCCGAGAAAATATGGTGGGTGCGATTTGAATATATCGGCATTGTTTCGGCGCCTCTAGCGTGGTTTCTATTCGCCTTATATTTCATCGGGCGCGACAATTGGGTGACGCGGCGTCATATCGCCGTCCTCAGCATCGTCCCGACCATCACATTGCTGGCTGTGTGGACAAACGGCGAGAGTGGTTGGATATGGAACACCATCACGCTCAACACCGAGCATCGCATCCCGATGTTAGAAACAACCCACAATTTTTGGTTCTGGGTGCATTCGGCCTATTCGTATCTCTTGGCCGTCAGCGGCTCCGCATTGATGCTGCGGTCGATTTACACATCGGCAGCGAAATATCGCGTACAAATTGGCATCTTGTTTTTCGCGAGCGTGATGCCGCTTGTGGGCAACGCAATTTTCCTCAGCGGGGCGAGCCGCATCGACCTAACGCCGACCGGCTTTGCTGTTGGCGCAATCTTAATTGCATGGGGCATCTTGCGCCATCAATTCTTTGAGATGCTGCCCGAAGCGCATAACGCCGTCGTCGAAAGCCTGAGCGATGGCATCATCGTGTTGGACACCGAAAATCGCATTCTCGACATCAATTCAGCGGGGCGCAATTTCTTCAGTCTCAGCAGCGAAGACGACATGATCGGCAAGCCTATCGAGTCGATCCTACCGCCGTCTGCTGCTGATTTGATGCAGCGCTTCGAGCAAAATCCATCAACGAATTACACGCTGGAATTGGGGACAGAAGACAACCCATGTTTTCTCGATGCGTCGCTGTCGCTATTGTTCGACCGCACACAGCGAGCAATCGGCAGCGTCATCAATTTGCGCGATGTAACGGCGCGTAAATTGGCCGAGATTGAATTGAATCAACAACTTGAGCAGCGCAAAATTTTGCAGCGTGTCGATGCCGAATTGACGCGCAAGCTCGATGTCGAATACGTCACGACGATGGCGCTCGATCTCATTGTTCGCGTCAGCCGTGCCGACGCCGGTTCGATTTCATTGATGGATGAAGATGGCAACCTCATTCTGAAGCAATCGCTAGGATACAATGCCGAACAGATTAAATGGATAACGGACAATCCACACAGCGGCATTGTCGAACGTGTGATTATCAGCCAAAAGGCGGAGCTGATAACCAACGTCTTAAAAGACCCGGACTACGTGCCGATCATCCCCGAAACGCAAATGCAAATCACGATTCCAATGATCTCGCAGGCGCGGATTGTTGGCGTTATGGTTTTGGAAACACGGTCACGCGAGAACTTCACCGAAGAAAATTTCGGCTTTTTGCAATTGATGACGGCGCGTATTGCCGTCGCGATTGACAATGCCGGTCTTTACGATACGGCGCAAAAACAATTTGCCGACCTCAAGGAATTGTACGATCAAGTCAGCACATTAGAGCAGTTGAAGACCGACATGATTCGTATCGCGGCGCATGACTTGCGCAATCCGATTGCGGTCATCACCGGATATACCGAATTACTCGAAGAGATGATGGACGATGTGTTGACCGACCAAACCCGCGATTTTCTCGCTCGTATCTCGAACGCGCTCAACCGGATGAATAAAATCACCACCGATATTCTTTCGCTTGAGCGCATCGAGCAAGCAGCGCAAATCGACCGGGCGCAGCGCGTCAATTTGCCGAAGGTCGTGCGCCAAGCATTTGAAGAATTCAACGGGCAGACCGAAGCGAAGCAGCAAGAGTACATTCTCAGTGTGCCCGATTTGCCGGTGGTCGTCGTTGGGGATGGCGTCGAATTGCACGAAGCGATTTCAAATCTGATCGGCAATGCGATCAAATATACGCCGGAACAAGGCCGTGTTTCGGTGCGTGTCGCGCAGCATGACAATCTCGTGACCTTTGAAGTCGAAGATACTGGCTATGGCATCCCCGAAGAGCAACAAGCACGTTTATTCCAACCCTTCTATCGTGTTGACAGCGAAGAGACGCGCAGCATCGATGGCACCGGACTCGGCTTACATCTCGTCAAGAATATCATTGAGCGCCACAACGGCAAAATGATCTTCCGCAGCACGTATGGCGAAGGCAGCACCTTCGGTTTTGAATTGCCGCTGCCGACGAATAACGGCACATAAACCGCCGGTGTTGTCATATATATCCCCATCCTAATATTTCCTCATCCTTTGAGTACCGCTAGACATTGAAATGTCCGGCTTTTAGCCTCTAGCAGCACTTGTTCACCGGGCAAGCGGCGGGTAGGCGTCACCGAGACGCAAGGTATCGAGAGCCATTTTGTGGCATAATGAACGTATCGATGTCGCCGCATCTGACGGCTCTTGTTCTGATGCTTGGAACATCACGCACGAGTTACTCAGGTCATCAGTTGGCGAACGAAAACAAAACGATTTTCAATTCCGTCGATTCGCGCCGACATGTCGAGTAGTTGCGAATTTGAATATGCTAGATGGGGAATGGATCATGATGAGACATCTCAAATTAGGATTTGTATTGACCGCCGCGTTGTTGCTGATGGC
>RFIA01000306.1 GCA_003695675.1 Chloroflexota bacterium | reverse complement strand
CGCTTTATGTCGTCCACATGACGTGTGAACCGGCGATTGAGGCGTTGCAGCGCGGGCGCAAGTTGGGGTATCCCGTCATGGGCGAGACGTGTACACAATACTTCTTCTTGACGGCGGAAGAGCATCTCGGCGCCCCTGGTTTTGAAGGCGCGAAGTATGTCTGTTCGCCCCCGATTCGGACGAAACACGATCATGAAGTCTTGTGGCAAGCGGTACGCGACGGCACACTGCAAGCCATCAGCACCGACCACTGCGACTTTTGGTACGATGGCGGGCACGGCCCGTGGCAAGAATGGATGGAAACACACCCCGACGGCGATTGGAACGAATACGAAAAGCAAGACCCGTCATATCGACGACCGGGTAAAGAACTTGGCAAGGGCAACTTTGCTAAAATCCCGAATGGTATGCCCGGTCTCGAAGATCGCATGATGGTCATCTGGGAACACGGCGTCAACAAAGGCCGTATCTCGCCGCAGCGCTTCGTCGAATTGTGCTGCACGAATCCGGCCAAAATCTTCGGTATGTACCCAAAGAAGGGCACGATTGCCGTCGGTTCGGACGCCGATATTCTCGTGTGGGATCCAAACAAAGAACACATCCTGAGTGCGGAGACGCATCATACCCGTTGTGATTACAATGTGTATGAGGGGATGCTTGTTCACGGCAAGCCGGTACAAGTCTATCAACGCGGCAACAAACTCGTCGATGGCGACATGTGGCTCGGCAAAAATGGCGCTGGGCAATTCGTCGCCCGCAAGCCACACGCGCCGGTCTTGTAGATAAAATCTTAACGCAGAGGCGCAGCGTCCGCAGAAAAACACGCTGTGTCTCTGCGGTTTAATTTCTTTTCATGTTTTGTGATTCATTCATGCAAGCTAAGCAGTTGCCATCATGAGTCCACGTCCAAGCCATACGCTCGGACGACCATAGCGATAACAAGCTGCGTCTCTTCATCGCTGATCGACTCGGCGGTACCGGGCAGCAGATGCAAGTCGGGAAAGAACCCGGCGCGCGAAGCGGCGTTGGCATATTGCTCGGCAGCACCGCGCAATGAGCTGTCTTCACCGACGAGAATCAACATCTGTATGACGTCTTCGACCGGCGAAATGAACGGCGGTGTTGCCAAGCGTGGCCCGCCATTCGATATGGCGATGCCTGCTAAGGGAAAATTGTAGCTTCCTGCATATTGCGCTGCGAATGTGCCGCCCGCGCCGCGTCCGTAAATCACCGGGCCGAAGATATTGATTCCGTTGACATTAATGTTGGTGTCGCTGTCTACTTCATTGAGGATGTCGTTCACATCGCGAGCCATGGCCTGATATGCCGGATGGCTCTCATTGATGACGACGTTGTCGATATTGGCGAAAGTTGGCGCGATGACGACGATGTGCTCACGCCGTGCATGTTCCTCAAAGTACATCATCATATCCGCGCCGCTTTGCCCCTTGTCATGAATCGCAATCAATACCGGCCAACCGAATGCTGTCGGGAAGCCCGATGGCACGAAGAGATGATACGCCGTCCCCGACGTGGAGAGTGTACGCACTTCGCTGCGACCTGACCCAAATCCGGCGATATTGCTCAGGGTCGATTGCGCGGCGAGTAAGATAATCAACGCCGCCACGCCGATGACCATAAGTGCAGCCGCAATAACGATTAGCCGTAGATTTTGCTGCGTGTTTGATGATGTTCGTTTATCACCATAACGTTGAATCAAAGCGGCACGACTGTCGAAATTCAGCAACAATCGGAGGGCGTCGTCGGGGGATGACACATCAGTGATGATGGTCGCGAGTCGCCGGATGTCGTCACGGCGTTGCAGATGCGTGTGTTCGTCGAGCACTGCGCCGAGAATTTTGATGGCGGCGGCGCGGTCACCATTGGCATAATCATCGCGGGCGCGGTGAATGGCGGCTTCTACGGCGTCAATGGCCTTATCGGGGAATGCAGTCGCTGTAGGTGGCGTTGTCGTCGCTTCCTGCCCCGTCTCGCGTTGAATATAGCGCCTAGCTTTGCGCGCCACCTCACGCACCTCAGCCACCGGGTCGGTACGATAGGTCGTCTCAAGCGCAGCGAGATAGCGCCGGTCTTTGGTTTGCGCGATACGTTTAATCGCTGCGACTCGCCGCTCAGGATTTGGATCATGCAATTGATCAAGCAATTGTGTGTCCATCATTCCCCCCACTGATGCGATTCAGTGTGACCGATTTATCGAAAATCGGCCAGTTGAATCGCAGGCTATTCGTGCAGATAAGCGCTTAGAAATTCGTGGGTGCTTTGAATCATCGCATCAAAGTCGAAGCGTTCCATACCGATGTGTGTATTCGCCGCGAGGCTATCGCGCTTGCCGGGTTGGAAGGCTTCGTGCAATGTGGCGATGAGTGCATCCGTATCGATGTAGGGAACAAGCAGACCGTTGATGTTGTGCTGCACGACTTCAGGATTACCCCCCTTATCACTCGCAATCACCGGTGTGCCGACGCGCAGACTCTCCAGCAATGTGTGCGACAAGCCCTCATAACCCGAATACAGCGCCACATAATCCGCCGCTTTCATGTAGAGCGGCATGTCTTCACGCGATACATGCCCAAGAAAGGTGATGCGGTCAGTGAGGCGCAATGCTTGTGTTTGCCGCAGCAGGCTGTCGCGCATCGGGCCGTTACCGGCGATGAGTAAACGCACTTCGGCGACCTGTTGTAACGCCGTGATGATATGGTCGATGCCCTTCCATTGCACAAGACGGGCGGCGGTCAACAACGTCGGGGCATCCGGCAGGTTGAGTTGGGTACGTGCCTGTTGCTGCGTAATGCCCGGCAACGATGTCGTCGGCAGCGCGTTATAAATCACGTGAACCTTTTCCGGCGCGACACCCCATCCGATGACCATTTGTCGCAGGTAAGCGCTCGGCACGATGACACCCGCCATACTGCGCACCTCACGCGCCCGCGCTGCTCGCGCAAATGTGGCTCGCAGACCATAACCACCATGCTGAAAAACATCAATGTCAGTCGTCGGCGGAATCCACTTGCGGCGGACAGCGCGTTCCCACGCTTGGTCGCCGACAATTTTGACAACGCGCGGTCGCTTGGCGCCCATCCACAACGGCAATCCTAATGTGTGTTGATAGACAACATCCGCCCATCGCAGCAATGGACGCGCCGCCTGTGCATATCGTGCGAGTCGCAGAGGGAGTGTGCCGCGTGCGATGCGCGTCACCGGGTATGGATACGTCGCGACATCGCCGTCGCCATACGTCAGCAAACGCACATCCCACCCAGCTTGTTGCAGATGTGGCAGCACTTCGTACAGATATGTCGCCGGGCCGCCACTCTCTGGATGAAAAATGCCGGATGCGATGAATAATTTAGCAGATGTCATTTGGTAACAAGAGCGCACGATGAGCAGTCAACAAAGCCTAATCGTCCGCAGACGCTTCATCATCTTCGGCGGGTATGGTGATTTTGCGACTCGTCGGGAAGAGCACCGACAAAAATGTGTAGGTCTGATAATCCGGGTTATCCCATACATCCGCTGGACGGTCGATATACTCTTCGTATAACGCTTCGAGACGTTCGCGAAATTCAACGAATTCTTGCGGCGAAAGTCGCAGATGCCCGCGTGAAAAACTCGCGCTCAGATGCCTGTTGGCGGCGTCATCATCGTCGGTCGATTGAATGATTCCCTCACGGATGCTGTCGCGCACATCATCTTGAATATCCTCGAATAACCCAGAAAGTATCGCCTGAAAATTGGCTTGGCCTTCGGGGGTACCGGGCGAAAGCAACCACTTGGCGACACATAACGATTTCGCCACAACTTGATATTTCCGCTCCATGATGCCGGAGACGAGCCGCGTTTCGACCACACGAATGAGACCGTGCTCTTCAAGCTGCCGCACATGATAATACAATCTTGTCGGGATCATATCTAATTCGGCGGCGACATTTCTGACGGTGTTGGGTTTGCCGAATAATTCGAGAATGCGCAAGCGTAACGGATCGGCAATGACTTTGACGGTCTCAAGATCATCAATCACCAATTCGTCGAGAACTTTTGGGCGTTTCTGTCTTTCTTGTGATTCAATGTCGGACATGTATTTCACAATCGTCAAGAAATAGCACCATTCGTCCTCGCATTATAACCCGTCTTCGCCTGAAAATGTATCTGCGAGAAAAGATGAACGCAAAGACGCAGCGACTCAAAGGTCGCATGACAAAATTACATAGATTGAGCAGGTATGATGGCATCAAGGTAGCCAATTTAGTTGGTCACTACCCTCCCAAAGGCAGGCAACGTCCCGGCCTGAAGTCTTCGAGATACCCCGCGAGCGTATGATTCGGCATATCGATTTCGATACCTGCTGGCGTCACGAGAAAGAGCGCGTCTGGCTCATCTGCCACACCGAGAATAGGCCGTATCGTCGTGTTCACTTTCGCAAGCTGGGCATCGATGAAATCGGTCGCTTCGGCGATGGTATCACCGCTATGAATGCAATGGAAATATGTCGGTCCGTCGGGATACGTGCTAGCGACATTGCCGAATGTATAAACGGTGATCGGCGCGAGCACACTGCGCTCCATGAAGACAAGTCGCAATGCCGCCGCGACAATCGCCGTCCCCTGACTGTGACCGACAACAACCAACGGGCGATTGATACCGCGCAACATGATTTCTTCGACGAGCGCTTGCACAGCCGGGTTATCGTCGGCGATGCGCTTGGCAAGTTGCCCGGTTCGCAAATCTTCCGACGCGGCAACGGCATCGACAAGCGTGCTGTTCGTCGCATTGTAAATGCCCATCACAGGCAAGCTGCCTAATCCGGCGTTGGTAAAAGCCTGTTGTACCGCCATCAGTTGTTGCTCATATTCCGCGAACGGCGTCAAGATACCGTTGACGAAAATGATCTCGGCTTGCTCGCGGCTGGCGCCGACTCGTGTGCCATCAAATTCAAGATTGGGATTCGCTATCGCACCGGCGGGCGCCCGAAGCGTCAGCGACAACGCATAACTCCCGCTCAATTCAGAAAGATCGCGTGGGACGATGGTGTAGTCACCTGTCGCAGGCAACACAACCGGCAAAGCAACGGTATTCACCTCTGATGAGATACTGGTGTCCACTTCGCTGCTTGTGATCAATGCGCCACTCGCGTCATAAAGTTCGAGCGCTTTCGCAAAGATTTCGCCGGACATACTGATCGTGATGAGATCGCCCGCCTCGCCGGTGAATGTCCATCCCCCGCCTTGACCATTGACGATGTTGTCGCGAATCGTTTCGCCATAAGTCATCGTACCACTGCCCGCCACGGCACTCGCCGAGCCTTCAAGCGACAGCGTATACATCCCGCTCGCACCGGGACTAAATCCACGCACAATAATCGTGTAGAAACCGTCGATGCGCAGCATATAATTTCCGATGCGCGAATTGAGACCTTGCCCGCCGTCATCGTCATCGATGAATTGCACATTTGACGGCCCGTGCAATTCGAGGTAGGTATCAAAATCGCGGCTGATAAGATTGATCGTGACGGTGTCGCCCGCCCTGCCCTCAAATGTCCATTCGTCTTCGCCGCCGATGAGATTGCCGGTGACTGTCTCGCCGACATTGATGACTCCACCGCCGGATTGTGCTATCGTTGTCGTTTGTAATGAGAGGGTATACGCACCGCCGGAAGCGCCGCCGAAGCTGCGGGCAACGATGGTGTAGCTGCTGCTTTGCGGCAATATGAACGATGAAATCAGCGAATTACGTCCGCCGCCGCCATCATCATCCGTCGTCAGTTGTGCGCCGCTCGGCCCCAACAATTCGAGGACAGTATCAAAGGCATCGCTCGTCATGCTGATGGTGACCGCTTCGCCCGCCGTGCCGGAGAAAATCCATCTGTCGCCACTGCCGCCGAGAGTGCTGGTGATCACATCGCCAACGCTTATCATGCCGCCGCCGGTCTGTGCCGCAAGTGGCGCGGCAACCGTCAACAGCAGCGCGACGATGATGAGTGCGAGCATTGCATAAAATCGCTTCATGATGTCCCCCCTCACGCATACGCTTTCATTTCTCTCAGTATAAAAGCGATTCTGTGGATGGCGACGACAATTGTGTGCAAATATATCTGTGATATGCAAAATGAAACTCTTCCACTCCGATTACGAATTGGACACGCCGCGAAATTATCTGTTAAAATATAACGAGGTCAGACACTAATATGTAATTTTGCGAGGTCGATATGTCACCCTCTAAATATATAACGATCCCCGGCCGTCCCGAACCTGAGCCTGAACCAGAGAATGAATTCACGCTTACTGAATCTGACAAGAGAGCGTTGTACCTCTTAGGACGGCAAGAAGAAGCCGACAAAAAAAATGAAGCATTGCAAACTTATCTTCAAGAGTTGAGTGGGATACTTGAAGTCGGTTTACAAAGAAAATTTAAATTTTCTGACATTATTAAAAAGGCGTATAATGCCCAAAACATGCCATTACCACCAGGAAAACCACCCACACCGCCGAACAAAGAGGATTATGTATCGATGATTCCGCAACGGGGCATGTTGGAGCGTTTCGGCGGTATCGGAAAAGAAAAACGCAGGCGACAAACACAAGAAATCAAACGAGATTATCAAGCGGCGGTCGAAGCGTATAAAAAACAACGGGCAGAATATAACGCTAGGATGCGAGCGATAAAAGAATTTCAAGAACGCCTTAAATCACGAGACCGCCAAAGTGTACTCGCTTATTACATGGCAGTGTTGAAACAGGGGGATTATCCTGAGAAAGTCGCTAGGCAATTTTGGGCTAGTTATAATAGGGAT
>RFIA01000305.1 GCA_003695675.1 Chloroflexota bacterium | reverse complement strand
GTTGGCGGGCAATTTCAGACAACTTGGTGGTTTTTGTGGCCCTAAACAGTGCCCTTCAGGGTACTTGTCTTGCCCGGTAGCCGGAGACTTCAGTCTCTGGCGGCATCAATCGATTGTCTCTCTTAAACATCGAACGTCTCTTGCCACAACATACGTTAAAAACCTACCCCTGCCCCCCCCCGGCACCCTCTCCGCGTGAGGAGAGAGAAAAAAGCGAAACGGTCGCCATGCAAGCGGTTCAATATTGTAGGACTTACGCAGCTCAACGAAACAGATTTGTTTTCTACAGGGGCACGGTATGTGTGCCCCTAGTTGGGTAGTTACGACCCATCGAGTCGCCCACAAGCACACTGAAAGCTAACATGCTGACAACCCGACACCTGACAACCTATATATACATATACCATGCCCGACGTTTGCGCAGCGAGACACCGCCTTCGGCATCGCTCGGTCTCGCGGTGCGGATGCGACCCCGCGAGTCGATATGTACCTGACCCGCCTTTTGCAAGCGGGCGAATTCTTCCGGCGTAATCACCGGCGCCGGTTCACCGCCGAGTCGTTCTAAGCGTTCGTCCATCGCAGCTTCGCTGCTGTTCGCTTCCGGCACAGACTCCGGCGACGCAGGAGGCGGCGCTGTGTCCGGCACATCTTCCGTGCCCGTCGAGTCCGCCGTATAGGTGTGCGCCGGTTCAGGCACTTGATTGTCGGGGGTGTGTGTCGTGTTATTTTCTTCTACCATTATACTATCCTCACAAAAGTTCAATGCCCTGTTCTTCAATGAGAGTCACCATTTGGTCAGCCGGCACATCGTCATATCGTTCGACAATGCCCGACGGCCAAACGACTTCAAGCGTCACGCGCTCCGTCGCGCCGAGACCAAACATCAACCACGGGCTGTCCATCGACGCAAAACTCGACCCCGCCCGCACTTCGCGCATTTGTTGGCCGTCGTCGGCAATCACCGTCACCCGCGCACCAATCCCGTCGCGATTGCTCCGTGTGCCGACCGCGCGCACGGTCAACCAATGATTATCATTCTCGGTCGTATTTTCAAATAAGGCGATATGCCCTTCGCGCAATTTGCCGTCTGCATCGGGGAACGACGCGCCGCCGACGCTCAAGTCGGGGTCGCCATCCCGGTCGTAATCAGCGACGGCGACACCGGTTGTAAATATATCGCTGAAGTCGAAACCGAGTTGACTGCCGATCTCAACAAATTTGCCATCGCCTTGATTGTGAAGCAAACGTCCCGGGTTGCCGAGACCGTCTCCGATGATATTGAACGGCGCGACCGGGAAACTCCCCGTGAAAAACAAATCGTCGAAGCCATCGTTGTCGAAGTCGGCGAAACTCGCGCCCCATCCCCACTCCCAATCGGCGAGACCGGCCTTTGCCGCAACATCGGTAAAGCTGCCATCGCCGTTGTTTTGAAAGAGGATGTGGTCGAGTTGACCGGGCGGCGGCAATGTCTGCAACGGATTCATGCCGCCGGAACTATTCGAGCTGAAGAAATCGACATCGCCATCGCGGTCGAAATCGCCCGCCGCGATTCCCATCCAATAGCCTTCTTGAAACATGCCGATCTCGTCCGAAATATCGGTGAAGGTCAAGTCGCCATTGTTGCGGAAGACTTCAAACGGCGTCGGGCGCAGCATCACATCATTGCAATCGCCGACGATGATGTCTTGCCAACCATCGAGATTGATGTCCGAAAAAGTGACGACACACGCGCCGAAAGCCGTATTGACGCCCGCCGAAGCGCTGATGTCGGTGAAGGTCAAGTCGCCGTTGTTGCGATACAGTTTGTTCTCGTGCTGCTCCAATGTGACCAAGCTGCCGGGACTCGTGACGAAAATATCGAGAAAGCCGTCGTTGTCAATATCGGCCATCGCAGCGCTCAACGCCGTCTCTGCGCCGGGCACATTCGCGCTTTCGGCGATGTCGGTGAAGCTGCCATCGCCATTGTTGTGATACAGATGAGTCGGCGACTGCGAGATGAGAGACGAATCAAATTGGCCGGATAAGACCAAACGAAAAACTTCGGATATATTGATCCCCGCTTGATCTAAAGCGCGGGTGTCGAGCGTGCCCGTGACGAATAAATCGACGAAGCCATCATTGTCGATGTCCCCGGCGACGACGCCGCTTGTGCCATCGTCATCGGCGACCCCCGCTTCGACAGCCACATCGGTGAAGCTGCCATCGCCATTGTTGGCAAACAAATGGGCGGGGAAACCCGGCCCATTGGCAACGTATAGGTCGAGCCAATCGTCATTGTTGTAATCAAACCACGCGAGACCGGCGCTGCCGAATTGCTCCGTCAGCACTTGTTGCGACACGTCGTCGAAGCTAATCGGGACGTCTTGCGCTTGCACGCCGAACGGCATCAGCAGCAACAGCAGCGCCATCATGATAACTTTGCGATAGGTCATTCGTTGTCCTCTTGTATATTCATTGTCACTGAGACGCTCTTTTTTGCATAAGTCTTGAATTCATTCCCCGCTATCATCTTCAAAGATCAAACCCGACGAGTCGATCAACTCATCAAGCGAGACATCGGCGTCTTCTTGCTCATCGCGGAGTGCGCCGCGCTGCCGAGCCGCATCGCCACACACAAGACAACGCGGGTCTCGTGGCATCGTCACCCACACGGCGCCATACGGCGGCGTCAACTGCCCCTCAATAATTTCAATCGCTCGATTCGCCATGATGACGGTATTGCCCGGCATCTGTTGATAGACATCCGTGCCATACAACAATTCATTGAGCGCGAGATCCGCCTGCGTCGCTGCAATGCGCGTGACGTGCAGCCACAAACCCGGTTCGGCTTCGAGTGTGCCATCTGCGCCAATCATGCCGTAATCGAGTTCTTCACCGCCATCACTCGCCGACAGCCCCAATCCTTCGCGCAGCTCCGCCGCCCAACACGCATAACACGGCCCATCATAAGGCCGAATGATAACCGCGTCGCCGCCCTCGCCGCGTTCAAATACCCCAGCATAAATCGCCGTCAGATTGCGCTGCAAAGCGAGTTCGTTCATCACGTACTTCGCCCCCTCGCCGTCAACCGCAGGGACGAGTAAATCGACATGATCGAGCGCTTCGTGATGATCTTCAATGCGTCCTTCAACAACCGTGACTTCGGCTTGTGGATTGCGCTGTCGAATCAACTCGGCGACAGCTTGCGCTTTATTCATCCCAAGATAACGCCGGTCGGCGACATGGCGCACGATGTTGCTCTCCTCGAGGTCGTCATCAT